>CAZJRV010000087.1:0-11165 GCA_964548235.1 uncultured Verrucomicrobiota bacterium | reverse complement strand
TCTATCAGGAGGGCTGCGTAGCCTTGGAGGAACGGTTGCGCGACAAGGAGGGCAACCGGCACCGTTACGTGTCATTGAAATCAATGGAACACATCAAGGGCTTGATCGAAAGCGCCGTGGCACGGGAATCCGTGGCGCTGGAGTCTGGCCTGATCCTGCTCGCCATCGCCGTGAGCGGCGCGCCTTTCATGGGCCTGCTCGGCACGGTGTGGGGCGTGATGGAAGTATTCAGCCGCGCCGCGCAAGTCGGTAATGCCTCGCTCACCACCGTGGCCCCCGGCGTAGCCGCCGCGCTGGCCACCACCGTGGCGGGACTACTCGTGGCCATCCCGTCGATGTTCGGCTACAACTGGCTGGTGCACAACCTGCGCGTGGCCACAGTGGAGATGGATAATTTCGCCCAGGAACTTGCCGCCAAGATCGAGGCGGAATATCTGCAGGAAGTGCCCGTGACCGTCCGCGAGACGGCCATAGCCATCACGGCCAAAGACAAGGCCGGAGAGCCGGAAATCAAGGTGACACCCGTGCCGCCGCACCCAACCGTGCCTGACGAAACCAAAGTGGAGTTTGATGAGGCCGGGGATGACCAGCCCGACCTGCTGCCACCCGAACCGGAGGGCCAAGCATGAGGCGCTTTTCCAAACGAAACCCGCTGGTGACCCTCAGCGACCTGAACGTGACGCCGATGCTGGATCTCGCGTTTGTGCTTCTGATCATCTTTGTCATCGCCACGCCGCTGTTGGAACAGGGGATGAAGCTCGAGCTGCCCGAGGGCGGCGCCGCCGATACCGCCATTGACCGCAGCGACGTGCGCACCGTGGAAATCAGCCGCGATGGTCGCTACCTTTTTGACCGCAAGCCAATGACCCTCGCCCAGCTTGAGACGGCATTGATCCAGGCGCACACGGACAATCCCAAAACAGTGGTTTACATCCGCGCCGATCAAAAGGGCATCAACAAGGACACCTACGCGGTGATCAATGCCTGTGTGAAAAACGGGCTGACCCAATTCTCACTGCGAACCAAGGAGGATAATCGATGAGCCGACTGTTGAAAAAATGTTTTTTCCTTTCCGTGGGACTGCACGTGCTGTTGGTGGCCGTGCTGATTTTGGGCGCGGCATTTCTCGTGACCCAACCGGAAAAGATCCCGCCGGTGCTCAGTATGATCGCCCCCAATGAATTGGAGAACCTGCTCAATCCACCCACGCCACCGCAGCCCAAGCCGAACATCAACCAGCCCAGTGCCACGCGCCACGAAATCACCCCGCCGCGGCCGCCCGTGAAGCCGGTGATCACCCCGCCCAAGCCCCAACCCACGCCACCCAAGCCGCGCCCCAAGAATCCAAATCCCAAGAAGCCCAAAAACACATTCAAGAAACCGAGTGAAATCAAGGTCAACATCGGCAGCCCCAAGAATCACTCCAACAACACCCGGCCCAATCCGCCCCGCCCGGTGAAGCCGGCCATCAACTCCAAGGACGTCAAGAGCGCGCTCAAAGGGCTCACCAATCTTTCGGCAAAAATCAAGGTGCAGGTCAGCGGCAGCAACCGTGCCGCGTTCACGAGTTATGCACAGCACGTGGTTGCCGTGTACCGCCGCGCGTGGCAGCCGTTGATTCCCAAGAGCCTCGCGCGCGCGCGTATTGCCGAGGTTTCCGTCACCATCAGCCGCGATGGCCGCGTGATTCGTTCTCGCATCACCCGCCGCACGGGCGATCCGGCTCTGGATAAGTCGGTACAACGTGCGCTGGACAAAGTGAGGTCCGTGGGCAAATCTTTCCCATCGGGTTCACGTGACGCCCAACGGACGTTCATCCTGGATTTCACGCCGATCATTGGAGGTTAAAAGAGCTTAAAAGGAGTTGAAAATGAATTGCAAAAAAGCATCCCCCATTCTTTTTTCGTTGTTCGCGGTTTTGTTGATGGCGCCGACCACGCGGGCCGCCGGCCTGCAGGTGCAGGGCAACGTCGGCAAACTGATCCCCATTGCAATCAAAGGCTACACCGCCGACAACGGAGAGGTGGCCAAGGTGCTGGCATTCGACCTCGAGGTGATGGGCTGCAAAGTGGTCCCCGAGGGCGATGCGAGCTATGTGCTCGAGGGCAAGATTGGCGCGGACAACCTCACCGGCATCCTGCGCGACAACGCCGGCAACTTCGGGTTCAATCTCAACATCAATGGTGCTGTGCCGCGCGTGCTAGCCCACGCATTGAGCAATGCCGCCATCAAGGCGATTACCGGGCAAAATGGAATCGCCCACACGCGCATTTTGTTCACGATGAAAACTGGCAAGGACGCGTGGGAGGTTTTCCAGTCCGACTACGACGGCCACAACCCGGTGGCGTTGACCAATGACGAGACGATCGTGCAAAATCCGCTGTGGATGCCCAATCGTGACGGGTTGTTTTACACCTCGTGGATGACCATCGGCGGATTGCAGAACACCACCGTGGTGCGGCACGATTTGAAGACCGGCAATCGCAAGGTGTACGCGCGCTTCAAGGGACTGAACACCGGCGGCGCAATGGCGCCCAACGGATCGGTGGCATTAATCCTCAGCAAGGGACGGGCCACCGACGTCTACCTTGCACCGCCGACTTGGGAATTTTTGAAGGACATCAAGGGCGAAAAACTTTACCGCCACACCCGCAGCCGCGAGGAAAAATCCAGCCCGTCGTGGTCGCCCGATGGCCAATGGCTGTGCTTCGCCACGGTGATTGGCGGCAAACACACACTCGTGAAAATCCCCGCTGGCGGTGGACAGATGGTGGCCATTCCCACCAAGGGCGCCTTTCGCCCCACGCAGCCCTGCTGGTCGCCCGATGGCAGGTGGATTGCCTTCACCCAGCAACGCGGCGGCTTCCAGATCGGCGTGGTGCCGGCCACCGGCGGTAATGTGAAAATTTATTGCGAGGGTGAAGACCCCGCATGGGCCGCCAACAGCCGGAACATCATATTCACACGCCGCGTCGGTGGCGTGAATAAGAAACGCATGGCGATACTTGACCTGCCGACCGAACAGGTGAAAATGCTCCCAGCCCTTGTGGGCGGCGTGGGGCAACCCGCGTGGCAGTAAAAGGCAGTAAAAGGCAGTAAATATTCAACGGTTCCAACAAGGAGGAGCCAACCAGTGCGAACTAGGAGGAGAATTATGCAAGCATCAACCTATCTGAAAACCGCGGCTGTCGTGGCTGCGTTAGTTGCAATCGGATGTAAATCCGGCACCACGGATGTGACGAATATCCCCGGCAAAACACTGGCCAACAATGGTGGCAGCGGGAATGGGAATAATAATACCGGCGGCACCGGCAACACGAATTTGGGTCCCGGAGGAACCGGCACCGGCACGGGAGGGCCAACGGTTTCGCCCGGCCCCAACACGGGTCCGGGTTTTGGCCCCTTGGGATTGCCCGGCGAGCACGAGATTGTGCGCGATGCATTTCAGAAAATTCATTTCGCCTACGACAGCGCCGAGGTGCGGCCCGAGGACATTCCGCACATCGCCAAGGTGGCGGATTATATGAGCCAAAACCCAAATCATCTTTTGGAAGTGGAAGGCCACTGCGACGAGCGCGGCACGGAGGACTACAATCTCTCGCTGGGCGAACGACGGGCCCAGTCCATCGTGCAGGCATTGGCGGAACTGGGCGTGACGGCCAATCGGTTGGCCACCAAAAGCATGGGAGAAAAAGTTCCGGTCGTGCAGGGCAGCGGCAAGGAATCATTCGCAGCCAACCGCCGGGGAGAATTTGTGTTGTACGTGCCAATGGCTGCGCCGGCTAATGGCGCAGCCCCGCAACGGATCAACTTGATCCCCGGCGCGGCCACGCCTTAGCGCGGCCCAAGGGCGATTGAAGCACAGGAAGATTTGCGGCGCGGCGCGCCCCCGGGGTTGGGGGTGTCGTTGCATTGCCGCGTAAAGTTTTGTTACTCGAAAGGGAAACAAAAACACCAACCCCAAGGAGGAAGAACACAAGGAGGAGATTATGAAAAAAACCGCATTCATTCATGCAACAGCACTGGGCGCGGCGGCAATGCTGCTGGCTGTGGGTTGCAAATCACAAAAGCCAGTTGGATTGACGACCATCCCCGGTCAGAAAACCATCGTGGCCAGCAATCCCAATCCGCTTCCGGTGCCCACACCCATAGGCGGCGGCGGCATCCCCGGTGGCACCACCATTCCCGGTGGCGGCGGCCTGCCGTTGGTGAACCCGAATCCCATTATTCAACCCATCAACCCAAACAACGCGGCTCTGCTCAACGAGCAAGGCCAGGGTTTCACCGGCCAAGAGATGGAGGATCGCGAAGCGTTTGCGGCGTTGACCGTGCATTTCGAATACGACAGCGCGGCGGTGCATCCGGATGACTTCGAGAAAATCAAGCTCGTGGCGCTGCATCTCATCCAGAATCCCGCGCACAAGCTGATGGTGGAAGGCCATTGCGACGAGCGCGGCACGGAGGATTACAACCTCTCGCTGGGCGAACGCCGCGCGCTGGCGGTGGTGGATGAACTGGCGCGGATGAACGTGGGTGCCGACCGCCTGCGCACGCTGAGTCAGGGCGAAAAAGTGCCGATGGTGCTGGGCACCGACGAACAATCCTTTGCGGAAAACCGCCGAGGCGAATTTGTGCTGCTTATGCCAGCCCAGTAATACCGGGCCCAAATCACTCAACCCCCGGGAAATCGGGGGTTTTTTCTTGTCTGAATAGGGAATTCAGGTAGGTTGTCCAAACACTACGTGCAATTTATGAGCGAAACCATGTTGGCATTTATTCAGGGCTCGGAATGGCTGATCATCGGCCTCGCCGTGCTGTTGTTGTTTGGGGCGAAAAAGCTCCCGGAACTCGCGCGCGGCCTGGGCAAAGGCATCCGCGAATTCAAGAAAGCCTCCAGCGATATTGGCGATGAGCTAAACCGCGGCGATCAAGAGGACGACTACGACCGTCCGCGCCGCCGCCAACGCCCTATTGAGGATCGGCAGGAAAAAACCGCGCAAGCCGAGGTGGAAGAGGATAAGTCCGCTTCCGAATCGAAGGCTTAGGTTCCACTTCCATTATGGCCAAGGAGCCCGAGGACAAGCACGGGGCTTCTGATTCCGGCGGTGATGAAACGCCTGCCGAAAGCAATCCCCCTCAAGACGATTCCTCTGCAACCCCGCCCGAGCAAGGCGATGAGCAGAGCGAGTTGCCCTTGGGTGATGAATCCTTCCGTGACGACCAAGCGCAGGATGAAACTCAGCAAGAAGATCCTCATCACGCCGACGAGTTGGATTCCGGTCACGATGATCCTTATCACGATGAGTATTCACACGAATACGAAGATGAATATCATCAGGAACATCACGATGACTTTCACGAACACGACCACGGCGAATACGAATACGCCGACGGCGATGATTTTGGCGGCGACGGTGGCGGCAAAGATGGCGGCGACGAAGGCTTTGGTGGCCCCATCAAACCATTCCTCGATCACCTAGAGGATTTTCGTTTTATGGTGATGAAATGCGTGGTCGCCGTCGTAGCCGGCATGATGATCGCCCTGATTGGCTCGCCGTACATCGTCAAGTTCCTCACGTGGCCGCTGGAGCGCGCGCAGCAAATCCAGCAAGTGAACACCAACCCCGACAAGCGCGCCGTGCCCGTGCAGTTTGGCAGCGGCGTGGTGTCACACATCCGCGAGAGCGACCTCAAGAACATGGCCGAGCGCGGCCACCTAGGCGGCTCCTTCAGCAACACCGCGGATATCACCGTCATTCGCCTCGTGCCCACCGAGCAACTCGGCACCAATGGTAACCGCTTCGCGCTGCAGCTGGAGGTGGATAACAACCAATCCTCACCCGTGCCATGGAATGTGCAGCTCAAGGCCTTCGGCCCGCTCAAGTCTTTCTTCATCGCGCTCAAGATCGGCCTCTATGGAGGCATCAGCATCGCTATCCCGTTCGTCCTGCTGTTCATCGCTCAATTTGTGTTGCCCGCTCTGCGCATCAAGGAAAAGAAATGGGTCTTCAAGCTCGCCGGCATGGGCTCGGTGTTGTTCATGATGGGCGTGGCGTTTTGTTATTTCGTCATCATGGAGGTGGCACTTTGGGCATCGGTCGGGTTTGCCGGCATGCTCGGCTTTGGCGCGGACGAGTGGATGGCCGAGGAATACATCGGGTTCGTGTGCAAGTTCATGGTCGGCATGGGGTTGGCGTTTCAAATGCCGATGGTGTTGCTGTTCCTCGTCAAGATAGGCATTCTGGATTACGAGAAACTCTCGCGCTTGCGCATGTATGCCGTGGTGGCCAACATCATCCTCGCTGCGGTCATCACGCCCACGGGCGATCCGGTTACCCTCGCGCTGGTGGCCGTGCCGCTGCAGTTGTTGTACGAGCTGAGCACCGTCATCTCGTGGTTTATGGCCCGGAAACAGGTGCGCGAAGAAGCGGCCCTGGACGATGAACAATAGGCCGTGCCCATGAGTCTCGTCCTAAATTCCACGTGCAAAGTCAACCTGCTGCTCAATATTTTAGGGAAACGCGAGGATGGCTTTCACGAGCTGGAATCAATTATCCAGCCCGTGCCACTCTTTGATGAACTCCGCTTCGAACGCGGCGGCCAAGGCATCGAGCTGACTTGCAGCGACCCACGCTTATCCGTGGACAAAGACAATCTTGTCCATCGTGCCGCATCCCTGTTCCTAAAAAAAATTGATGCCGACGGCATTCGCGTACACCTGCAAAAAAACCTCCCCCTCGCCGCCGGCCTCGGTGCCGGCAGCAGCAACGCCGCCTTCACACTGCGTGCATTGAACGAACTTTTTGATTCGCCTTTGAGCGCCGATGATCTTCACGATTTGGCTGCGTTCCTTGGCTCCGATGTCCCGTTTTTTTTGCAGGACAACCCCGCACTGGTCACGGGTCGCGGTGAAGTTGTCAAGCCGCTCGAGCCCTTCCCCGCATTGCTGGGCAGGGGATTGCTGCTCATCCATCCTGGCTTCGGCGTGAGCACGCCATGGGCTTATCAAGCCCTCGCCGAAATGCCCAACGCTTACGGCAACGAAGGCAAAGCCGCCGCGACACTCCGATCTCTGCAAGCAGGAGGGTTGGTCGGATTTGCAAATTCACTCGAAGCCCCCGTGTTTCAAAAACACGCCGTGCTGCCAATCCTAAAAAAATTCCTCGCAGAAAACGGCGCACTCGTTGCGTTGATGTCCGGCAGCGGTTCAACGACGTTTGCAATCACCGAAGGCCGCCCCGCCGCCGAGGCGTTGCGCGCAAAATATCACGAGCACTTCGGCCAAACCGGCTGGACGGCCACGGTGGCGTTTTGATAAATCGATTGAACCGCCAAGACGCCAAGAAAACAATTTTGGATCTGATGTCTTTGCGCCTTGGCGGTTCACTCTGAATAAAAAATCATAGCCGCGCCTGCTTTGCGCCGTTAGGCTTCGCAGATGGATGAGTTGCTGAAACTGCTGCGCGATGATGCTTCGCTGACACCCGCGCAGATTGCCGGCCGCCTGAACCTCGCCGAGGTGGAGGTGGAAACCAAAATCAAAGAACTGGAAATCAACGGCGTGATCCTCGGCTATCGCACGGTCATCAATGAGGAAAAGCTTGAGGTCGACATCGTGCGTGCGGTGATCGAAGTCAAAATCACCCCCGAACGCGAAGGCGGCTTTGACCGGCTTGCCGCTCGCATCGCCCGTTTCGATGAAGTGCAGAGCTGCTACCTCATGAGCGGCGGCTACGACTTGATGGTAGTTGTCGAAGGCACCGACCTCAAATCCGTCTCAGCATTCGTCTCCGAAAAGCTCGCCACCATTCAGGGCGTGATTTCGACCGTCACCCATTTCATGCTCAAACCTTACAAGGAACAGGGCGTGTTGATGGAGGGGGAGTTTAGTGATGAAAAGCTGGCGGTAGCACCTTGACTTAAAAAACTACCCCGCCTCCAACATCGAGGCATCGAGCTTTGTGAAGAGGTCGGCCATCGTTTCCTCCGTTTCATCCCCCATATTTGAAAGCCGAAACGCAGTGCCTTTCAGTTTACCGTAGCCGCCGTCGATGAGGATGCCCTTGGCCTTCATCGCGCCTTGCAGCCTCGGCACGTCCACCACCGTGCCGCCATCGCGCGCGCCATTGTTGAGGCAGGTGAGTGAGATGGATTCATAACCCGCCTCCGGCAGCAGCGTGAAGCCGTGCTTCGCCGCCCAGTCGCGGGTCATTTGGTTGGTGGCGCGGTGGCGCGCGTAGCGGGCGTCCAGTCCCTCGGTAAAAAATTCGTCGAGCTTGTAGGACAACCCGTTGATGTGCGGGATGCTGGGTGTGCTGGGGGTCATATTTTTCTCGGCGTTTTTTTGGAACTCGTTGAAATCAAAATAATACCCGCGCGTCCCCGCGCCGTCCGCGCGTTCCAGGGCGGCTTCAGAGCAGGTGAACACCGACAAGCCCGGCGGCAGTGCCCATGCCTTTTGTGTGCCGGCCAGCAACACATCGATGCCCAGCGCATCGAAATGAATCGGCACGGCGGTCATGGAGCTGACGCTGTCCACGATGAACATCACGTCGGGATATTTTTGCTTGAGAGCGGCGATGTCCTCCAGCGGATTCATCACGCCGGTGGAAGTTTCGTTGTGCACCAGCGTGAGCGCATCGAACTCGCCCGTGGCGAGCTTCGCGTCGATGGCTTCGGGGAGAATGGGCGAGCCCCAATCCACCTGTAACCCCTCGACAGCAATGCCGCAGCGCTCGGCCACGTTGAGCCACTTGTCCGAGAATGCGCCGCACATGCAACAAAGCAGTTTGCGCTGCGCGAGGTTGCGGATGGCTCCTTCCATAATGCCCCACGCGGAGGAGGTGCTGAGATAAACGAGTTGCCCAGTGCCGAGCAGTTCCTGTAACTGCGGTTGAATTTTTCCGTAGAGGTTTTGGAATTCCTGGCTGCGATGGCCAATCATCGGCGTCGCCATCGCGCGCCAAGTGGATTCGCTGACCTCAACTGGGCCCGGGATGTGGAGTTTTAAATGTGCCATTAAATTTGTTTAACGAATGTTAAGTGTGCCGCCGTCCACCGGATAAGGGCAGCCGGTGATGAACGAGGCTTCGTCACTGCACAAGAATACCGCCATGGCCGCGACTTCCTCGGGTTGGCCCATGCGGCCGATGGGTTGGGCTTCGGAAAGTTTTTTAAACATTTCGTCCGCGTTGTCCGGATAATTTTTTTCGATGAACCCATCCACAAAGGGCGTGTGAATACGTGCGGGCAGGATGGCGTTGCAACGGATGCCGTTCTTGAGGAAATCGCGCGCGACCGCATAGGTCATCGTGAGCACCGCACCCTTGCTGGCGGAATAGGCAAACCGATCGTCAATGGCCATCACGCTGACGGTGGAGGCAATGTTTACAATCGCGCCGCCGGTGCCCTGCATGTGGGCCACGCCGGCCTGCAGGCAGTTGTACACGCCCTTGACGTTGACGCTGAACACGCGGTCGAAATCTTCTTCAGAGGTGGTCAGCACGTTGCCCACGTGGGCAATGCCGGCGTTGTTGATGAGGCAATCGAGCCGCCCACGCTCGGTCACGATGGCGTCGAACGTGGCCTTCACCTCAGCTTGGTTCGCGACATTACATTCGTGGACCGCCGCCACGCCGCCCGCATCGGTGATGACTTGCACGGCGGCCGCGCCGGCCTCGGCGTTGATTTCGAGGATGTCCACGCGCGCGCCTTGCTTTGCGAATGCCGTGGAAATGGCCAAACCGATGCCGGAGCCGCCGCCGGTGACGATTGCGTTTTTGTCTTTAAGAGAAAACACGGGCGGCACTTTGCGGAAGATGGCCGTACGAAGCAAGTTTCTCTGTGTGCGGGCGCGAAGTACAGTCTGCTTTCAATCAACCATCGAAATTAGACAGCGTTTGTTTGGTACGCCACTTTGATAAAGATTTGAACCGGCGCTGCAAGTTGCCGAGCATGGCTTGGGAATGGTTTTATTACACACGGTGTTCGGGAAAATGTGCGTTCTGGTATGTTTGAGTGCCAGAAGTTGCTCTTGGATACGTTTACTATTCCGAAACGACTTATGACTACTATAACACGTATGCAGTGCACTAAGGGGCAAAAGATTCTTGTGCATTTACTGGGGAAAGCTATGATCTTTTCAACATGAAAGCACTTAAATCAAACGTCAGCAAATCGCTCATCTTTGGCTCACTTCTTATCACAACGATTTTCATCAGTTGCGGAAAAAAGGAGCCTGAGGCACCTAAACTCTCTGATGTCTTTAAATCTCAAATAATGAAGATATTGGAGTCAGGCACTAAATTGAATGCAGCTACTAGTAAAGGTGTAACCTACCAAAATTTCACAGCGGCCTTGAATGACGTGAATGGAGCTATAGAGTTGGCCGATGCTATGTGGCCGGAAAACTTTGCACCATCAGCAAAGCAGAAGCTGAAAGATGCGTCCGATTGTTGGGGTTTCTGTTCAGATCTTTGGAATGCAAAAATACAGGACAATTATAAGCAATATGATCTTGCCCGTAATATGGACCAATACCCTAAGGAACTGAGGGATGGCATTACCCTAAGAACCGATGGCGACGGCGACAAGTTTGTGGGCAATGAGCAGTTGGGAATAGGCTTGGCTATATCCTCCAAAATGTTCGAGGCAGCGCGAAAAGAAATATTGGCGGAACTGAATTAATTACACTTTTGTCCCAGTTTAGAATGACTGTTAGATTGCTGATGCAAGATTAACCAGAAGCTTTTGCCGCAGAAGCATCAAGTAGCTCACAGCCACGGATTAACGCAGGAAAAGTTGGTTATGCGTTATGAGATGGAATAATCCTCGTTCGCACGATTCGTTTGAGCACTGGAGCACTGCTATGCCGACCTTACTTAAAAGTGTTTTTGTTACCCAAACAACTTTAATTGGGCTTCGGCCTTGACCAGTTCGCGCGGTTGGTTGAGGTGATTGTAAACAATCGTGTTGGGCTCGATTCCGAACGCGTGGTAGATGGTGGCCAGCAATTCGGTGGGATGGATGGGATCGGTGTCGGGCGCGCTGCCGGTTTTGTCGGACTTGCCAAACACGTTGCCGCGCTTGATGCCCGCGCCGCCGATGACGCCGGTGTAGCAGTAGGGCCAGTGGTCGCGACCGTTGGCGTCGTTGCTGTTGCCGCT
>CAZJRV010000086.1:0-11233 GCA_964548235.1 uncultured Verrucomicrobiota bacterium | reverse complement strand
CCGCAAAAGTATGTGGTACCGTGGCCGCTCAGCCACAGTGCAAATGGAACTCACCGATGCGGGCCGCAAAATTCTCGGCAACCAAAAAGGCGTGTTCGATGTGCGCTATCACAACGGCCCCATCATGTCGCCCATGGACAAAAAAGGCCTCGGTGCGTTCAAACCACTCGCCCATTTCCGCAGTGAAGTCAGCCGGTACGAACCCCAGAAAGGCACGATGACCGGCACCCCCGCCATCATCGCCGGCGAATACGGTCAAGGCCGCGTCCTCTGCATCAGCCCACATCCGGAATCCACTAAAGCCCTGCACGCACTGGTGCGGCGAGGCCTCTTCTGGGCAGGGGACAAAAATTAATTACCGCAATGGAAGGGGGCAAAAAATGGCGGTCCAAGAACCGCCATTTTGGGTTTGAGATTTTAAATGTGTGACTAGCGCTGACGTGGTTCGCGGGGTTGGATGCGCAAGGGTTTGACTTCACGCAATTGACCGCCAGCACCACGGGGGACTGCGGGCAGAATGCGAATCCCACCGGCACCGCCGAAGCCACCTCGGTTACCAAAGCCACCTCGGTTACCAAAGAGTTCGCGCATTTTCTTTTGCTTCGCTTTTTGCTCGTCGGTGAGAATGGACTCGTAGTCTTTTTGGTATTGTTTGGAGAGTTTTTGATACTCGGCACGGCGTTCTTCCTGCGGAAGTTCGCGAACGGCCTTGTATGCTTCTTGTCGCTTGGCGTTCATTTTTTGCAGTTTGGCCCGTTGATCTTCGGTGAACACGATGCGGAGCTTTTTCATTTGCTCATTGCGTTCGGCTTGCGCTTTTTTTGCTTTGGCGATTTCGGCTTTTTGTTCTTTGGTGTAAATGCCTTCCATCTGTTTCTGGAAATCAGCGCGGAGGTCAGCCATTTGATCGCGCTTATCCTGCGGGGTGAGGTCTTTGTTTTGGTAAATGGCGCGGTAGGCTTCGCTTTGGGCCTTGCGGATTTCTGTCATTTTTTTCTGCTGCTCTTCCGTGAGCTTGATGCCCCAGGCGCGGCCTTGGATAACTGCAGGACGGGCAAGCTGACCGCCAGGGGCGACCTGTAGGCGGAGGGCCTTGGGTTTGGGCTGATCCTGCGCTGCGGCGGAAAAAGCAGTAACGCTGGCCAAGGCCAGAACGGTGAGGGTTTGGTTGTGTTTCATAATAGTGTGGTTTGATCTGTTGCGGCTAATTAGACGGCGAAAAGGGCGAATACGCCAAACTTTTTGCCGTGCATTAATGCATAACAAGGGTGTTTCCTGCGATTTGGAGTCCAAAACAAAAAAAGCGGCCCGAAGGCCGCTGGAGTTGATTTGTGATTGCAGAGGATTTTAGGCGTCCGAACGACCGGGGCGTTGTTTGCCTTTGCCTTCACCGCCGGGGCGGCCTTGTGGGCGCGTGGGGCGTTGAGATTGCATTTCCTTGAACTTCTTTTTCTGTTCGTCGGTGAGGATGCCTTCGATTTGTTTGTTGGTCTTCTCGCGTAGCGCGGTCATTTTTTCGCGCATGCCTTCGCGGTTGCCGCCGCTGAAGAGCTTCCGCATTTCCGTGCGTTGGGCTGTTTGGATTTCGGTGACTTTTTTCTTCTGCTCATCCGTGAGGTTTAATGCCGCCAACGGATCGCGCCGGCCACCGCCGCCACCCGGGCGTGCTCCGCCGTCAGGGCGTTGCGGGCCTTTGGCGCGAATTTCGGCGAGTTTCTTTTTCTGCGCATCAGTGAGAATGGCTTCTGTTTGTTTCTGAAACTTCTCACGCATCTCGGTGAACTTGGCACGCATGGCTTCGCGGTCACCGCCGCCACCGCGCAGTTCCTCGAACACTTTGCGCATTGCCGCGCCTTGTTCTTCCTGCAGGGCTTGAAGTTTTTTCTGCTGTGCCTCGCTGAGATCCAGCTGGGCGTAGGGGTTGAAACGATTGAAACCACCGCCGGGGCGTTGGCCTTGTCCTTGGCCCTTTCCTTTACCTTGACCCGGGCGGCCTTTGCCTTCGCCGGGTTGTGCGTGGCTGGTGGCAGCGATGAGCAGGCCGCCAGCGATGAGTGCTGTTGCCAGCATGGTTTGTTTTGTTTTCATGATTTTTGGTTTGTTACTGTTCTGAAATCCAGACGCGGCTGACGTCAATAGGATACAAAAAAACGGCCCGAAGGCCGTTGTGATTTTGGTTGTGGAGTTTACTTTTTCTCGGGCTTTTTGCCTTTGCCAGCGGGCCGGTTTTTGGCCATCAACTCCTTGAGTTTTTTCTGCTGCTCTTCGTTCAGGATTTCCTTGAGCTTGGCCTCAATGGCTTTGCGGTTTTCCTGATATTTCGCGCGCCGCTCTTCCTTGGGCAGCTTGCGGATATCACCCGTTTTCTCACGGTGTTCCTTCATGAACGCATTGAGCGTTTTCTTTTGATCCGCATCGAGGTCCAACTGTTTAACCAAAGCCACGATGTTGCGGTTACCGCCTTTTTTCTTAGCGGGTTCTTCTTTGTCGTCCGCCTGAGCTGTGCTCAATGCCAGGGTTGCTGCAAATGCGAGCATCATCAATTTCTTCATACTGTTCCTTTCCTTCGGGGTTGAGGGTTCGAGGTGATTGTGACTGTTCAATCCAGACG
The DNA here is from genome assembly GCA_964548235.1 of uncultured Verrucomicrobiota bacterium. Taxonomy (GTDB): domain Bacteria; phylum Verrucomicrobiota; class Verrucomicrobiia; order Limisphaerales; family UBA1100; genus JACNJL01. The sequence continues at coordinate 8,622 of CAZJRV010000086.1, read as the reverse complement.
GGCAAGTCCAAAAATTGTTACACTCATTAAAAAGTTACACCTCCACCACTGGGTTCTCGAGCGTGCCAATGCCGGAAATGGTGATGCGGATCCGGTCATCGGCCGCCAGCGTGAAGTCGTCTGCCGGCACCACGCCCGTACCGGTGAGAAGCAGCGCGCCGTGCGGGAATTCCTGCGAGCGGAACAGATACCCGGCCAGCTCCTCGAAGCTGCGCTTGAGGTTGCCGAGGTGGGTTTCGCCCGTGAACACCGCCTCACCATCGCGTTCAATTTCCACGCCGATGGCCCATTGGCGGATGGCAGCTTCACCCTCGCCCAGCACCACCCACGGCCCCACCGCGCAGGAGCGGGCGTAGGTCTTGGCCTGTGGCAGGTAAAGAAGATTTTCGCCCTCGATGTCGCGCGAGCTCATGTCATTGCCGATGGTGCAGCCGACAACTTGCCCGCGTGAATTGATCACCAACGCGAGTTCCGGCTCGGGCACGCTCCAAGTCGCATCGGCGCGAATACCCACGGGCTCATTCGGGCCGACTACTTTTTCCGGCAACGACTTGAAGAAGATCTCCGGACGGTCGGCTTCATAAACTAGGTCATACGCGCTGGCGCTGAAATTGCTTTCCTCCATGCGCGCGGTTTTGCTGCGCAGATACGTGACGCCCGCCGCCCACACCTCCTGCCGCTCGATGGGGGTAAGCAACATCACGTCCTCCAGCGGGAGGGTTGGCAAATCAGTCAATGCCTCCACGCGCGCGACGGCATTGGCGTCCTCCAGCAATTCGGTGATGGATTCGATGCCGCCCGCGGTGAGGTCGGTGAGTGTGGTTTCGTCAACCGCAAGGCCGATGCGGATGGTTTTGTCTTTTTGGAATCTGCAGATTTTCATTTTTTTACCACAGAGGCACAGAGAACACAGAGGAATGCAAAGAGAAAAACCTCTGTATTCTCGGTGATTAATTATTTCAAGCGGACGCTTCGCAGTAGGCGGCTTCGGAGGCCGGCTCGGGAATGGCTTCGCCGGATTCGCGCATTCCCTCGAGATGAAATTCAATGGCTGATTGCATTTCAGTTTCCACCAATTCGCGCGTGGAGCCGGTGGCCGCACAGCCGGGAAGGTCCGGCGAGTATGCGGAAAAGCCGGTGCCTGTTTTTTCGATGACGATCAAATAACGATTCATTTCAAACCTGCTTGTTTCATTATACTATTTAATGTGCCCGGCGCAAGCTCATCGCCGGGCTTGCCGGGGATCGTGACCAAACCGCGTTTGGCCGGATGTTTGTATTGCCGGTGACTGCCTCGTGTTCGTGCGAGTGCCCAGCCGTCTTTCGTGATTTGCTTGATGACGTCTCGGACTTTCATTTTTTACCACAGAGACACAGAGGGCACAGAGATTTTTGCTTGGCGTCTTTGTGCCTTGGCGGTTCAAGCCATCAAGCCGAGTAATCCAAATAAACCGACTTCACACGCGTGTAAAAGTCGATGGCGGTTTGGCCCTGCTCTTTGAAGTTGTTGGTGCTGGAATGTTTCACGCCGCCGAAAGGGGCTTGCAGGGCGAGGCCCGTGGAGATTTGATTGATTTTCACCACGCCGGCTTCGATTTGGTCGGTGTAGCGCATGGCCTTGTTGATGTCGCGGGTGATGATGGAGGCGCTGAGGCCGTACTCGATGTCGTTGGCCAGCGCGATGGCCTCGTCGAAGTCGCCCGCTTTCACCACGCCCACCACGGGGCCAAACACTTCCTCCTGCGCGATGCGCATGGAATTTTTCACATTGGCAATCACGGCCGGGCTCATGAAATGGCCGTGTTCCAGGTCGCCTTCGCCGAGGCGTTCACCGCCCCAGACACATTCGGCGCCTTCGTCATTGGCGATTTTTATGTAGTCGAGATTGCCGTCCAATTCGCTGGCGCTCACGGCGGGGCCCATCGTCACACCTTCAGTCATTCCGTTGCCCACGTTGCGGGCTTGGGCTTGGGCCACTAATTTTTCAGTGAACTCGTCCGCCACCTTTTCATTTACAATCACGCGACTAGTGGCGGTGCAAACTTGGCCCGTTTGGCCGAAGCTGGCGAGGCCAACAATCTTGGCAGCGAAATCAAGGTCGGCATCGGCCAGCACGATGGTGGGATTTTTGCCGCCCATTTCCATTTGGGCGCGGGTCATCCGCGGGGCCAGTTGCTGGTAAATCGAATGGCCCACGCCGTGCGAGCCAGTGAAGGACAGCGCCTGCACGGCTTCGTGATTGGCCAGTTCATCCCCCACTTCTTTGCCGCTGCCGACGACGACATTCAGCACGCCTGTGGGCAAACCCGCCTCGTCAAAGGCGCGCGCAAGCTCGAGTGCCATCGCAGGTGCCTGCGTGGCGGGCTTGAGCACGACGGTGTTGCCACTGACCAACGCGGGCGCGAGCTTCCACGCGGGGAGCGCGATGGGGAAATTCCACGGGGTGATGAGCGCGACGACGCCGAGCGGCTCGCGTTTGGTGAAGAGCATGTTGTTCGGCAGATCATGCGGCACCACGCTGCCGCCGATGGTGTAGCTCAGGCCCGCCATAAAACGAAAGATGTCCACCGTGCGGCCCACTTCCATTCCCGCTTCCACCTTGGTTTTGCCCTCCTCACGACAAAGAATTTCCGCCAACTCATCCTTGCGCCCCGCGATGATGTTCGCCGCCGCGCTGAGAATTTTCCCGCGAGCGGGCGCGGTCGTCGCGCGCCACGCGGGGTAGGCTGCCTGAGCCGCCTCGATGGCCGCCTGCGCCTCGGCTCGGCCGCCCAGTGCGTATTCGGTGACCGTCTCGCGCGTGTCAGCGGGGTTGGTGTTGGTAAACGTGTCGCCCGAAACGGCCGCCACCCATTCGCCATTGATAAAATTTTTGTACTGCTTCATGCGGAAGCGCGAAGTGTGCCGCAACGCGATGGGAGGGGCAAGACGGGGATTTCAGACACAGATTTCACGGATGAACACGGATTCAAAACCAAAATGAATTCATCCGTGAAAATCTGAGGAATCCGTGTCTCCCCGAAGCGCATCGGCCTTGGCGGCGAAGATGAAGTCGGCTTCGTTGAGGCCATCAATTTTGTGGGTCCAAATTGTGATCTTCACTTTGCCCCAGGCGAGGTGGATGTCGGGGTGATGAAAAATTTCCTCAGCCAGTGCCCCAACTTTGTTGGTGAAGGCCAGAGCCTCGACGAAGTTTTTGAAGCTGTATTCCTTTTCCAAATGATGTCCATCGATGACTTGCCAGTCATTGCCCAGCTCGGCGTGGAGCGCGGCCAGTGCCTCGCCCTCAAGCGGAGGCACGCCGCCCCGGCAGGGTTTGCATTCGCGTTCGGAGAGGTTGCAGGATTCGTTGCTCATAGTTTTGGCGGAGAATTGTGGTTGGGGAAAATAAATGAATGGCGATGCTTGGCCTAGCGGAAAATGAGATTAAAATTCCCAGCAAGTTTGTTTTCCCGTGAAAACCGATGAAAAACGGCTGAAATTCGCGCTTGCCAAGTTTGCTGGGGCTGTTAGATTCCCCGCCCCGATTTATGAAGAAGGACATCCATCCTGATAAATACCGACCGGTGGTTTTTCGTGACACCAGCAATGGTGACGAATTTCTCACCCGTTCATGCGCGCCCACGAAGGAAACAACCACTTTCGAGGGCGAGGAATATCCGCTGTACCAAATGGGCATCAGCAGCACCTCGCATCCGTTCTACACCGGCCAGCAAAAATTCGTGGACACCGCCGGTCGCGTGGACAAGTTCCAGCAACGCGCCGCCAAGGCCAAGGCCATTGCCGAGGCCCGCGCTGCCAAAGCGAAAAAGTAGCGAAGACTTTTTTACCGCCCGCCCGGTTTACGCCGTGGCGGGTGGTTTCTTTTCTCCACCTTCATTGGATGGACCTGCAACCACACATCGAGAAATTTGCCGCCCGAATGGCCGAGGTGGAATCCGAGCTGGGCGATCCCAAGGTGTTCGAGAACAACCGGCGCGCGCAGGAGCTGGGCCGCGAATATTCACGACTGAAAGATTTGGTGGCCAAGGGCGGACGCTTTCTCAAAGCACGCGAGGAGTTGGCGGAAAATCAGGAACTCGCCGGCGGCGGTGATGAAATGGCCGAGATGGCCGCCGAAGAAATCACGCGATTGGAAGCGGAGATTCCCATGCTCGAAAAGGAAGTGGAACTCGGCCTCGTGCCGCCGGATCCAGCCGACTCTCGCAACACCATCATCGAAATCCGCGCCGGCGCCGGTGGCGATGAAGCCGCGCTGTTTGTTGGCGACCTGTTCCGGATGTACACCCACTTTGCCTCCGCCCAAGGCTGGAAACACGAGTTGATGAGCAGCAGCGATGCGGCGATGGGCGGCTACAAGGAAATCATTTTCAGCCTTTCAGGCGAGGAAGTTTACAAGCAAATGAAATTTGAGAGCGGTGTGCATCGTGTGCAGCGTGTGCCCGCCACCGAGGCGAGTGGACGCATCCACACCAGCACCGTCACCGTAGCCGTGTTACCCGAGGCGGAAGAAGTGGATATCGAGATCAAGCCCGAAGAACTGGATATCTCCGCCACGCGCGCCAGCGGCCCGGGCGGTCAGGGCGTGAACACCACTGATTCCGCCGTACAAATCGTCCACAAACCCACGGGCTTGATCGTGCGTTGCGCGGATGAACGCAGCCAGATCAAGAACCGCGCCAAGGCGATGAAGGTGCTGCGCTCGCGTCTGCTTGACCAAAAGCTGGCCGAGGAAAACGCCAAGTACGCCGCCGAGCGCAAGGCGCAGGTGGGCACCGGCGAACGCAACGAACGCATCCGCACTTACAACTTTCCGCAAAGCCGCGTGACCGACCATCGCATTGATCTCACGATGCACAGTTTGAACACGTTCATCGAGGGCGACATTGGCGAGATGATCGCGCCCCTTATCCAGAATGACTTGGAGGAAAAACTCGCCGCCCTCCAAGCCTGATGCAACCCCGCGCCCTCATCTTCGATTGCGACGGCACTCTTGCTGACAGCATGCCGCTGCACTGGCGTGCATGGAACGCAGTCTGCCAGCGCAACGGCATCGAGCTTGCCGAGTCGCGCTTTTATAAACTTGGCGGCGTGCCCTCGCGCAAAATTCTCGCGATGCTCAAGGAGGAACAAGGGCTTGATTTTGATCCGGAAGAAATCTCGCGCCAAAAGGAAGAGGCGTACGTGCCGTTGATGGACAAAGTAAAATTGATCGAGCCAATCGCCGCCATCGCCCGCGAACACGTCGGTCAGCTGCCAATGGCCGTTGCCACCGGAGGTCGCACGCAATACATCCGGCCCTTGCTCGCCCGGCTGGAAGTGCTTGATTGGTTCCAAGCTATTGTCACCAGCGACGATGTCCAAAATCACAAGCCCGCGCCGGATACATTTTTGAAAGCTGCCGCATTGCTGGGTGTGCCGCCGGAAGATTGCCGTGCGTTTGAGGACACCGATTTGGGATTGGAATCCATCCGCGCCGCCGGCATGGACGCAGTGGACGTGCGCGAAATTCCGGGCGTGTTGCCCGCACACCTCGCCGTTTAAAGCGCTTCCATTTGCGTGGCCTTCTCCGGCATCTGCCGTCGCACCCACACGTAGCGGAACAACACGGTGCGCAACGCCATCGCCACCGGGATGGCCAGTAGACCACCAATCACCCCGCCCACCAGCGTGGTGCCCATCAGCACTGAGATGATGACGGCCACCGGGTGCATACCCACGCGGTCGCCGATGATCTTGGGCTGGATGAGGGTCTTTTCCAAAAACAAAACCAGCACACAAACCAGCAACGCTGAAACAGGCGCTCCCGCACCGGAGAAGAGCATGTCTTCACTGTACGTCAACGAAAGCAGCAGCACCGGGATGGTGGAGGCGATCACGCCGAAGTACGGGATGATGCCCAGCATCCCCGCCGCCAACCCAACGAGGATCGCATACGGCAAGCCAACGATCGAAAAGCCGATCGCCAAACAAACGCCCACACAAAATGCCACCAACACCTGCCCGCGGAAAAATACGACCAGACAGTCGTTGAAGGATTTCAGCACAAACACCGCCTCCTCTTTGAAACGCGATTCCTTGAGCGGCAGGTAATCGCTCCACTTCATCTCGATGGTGCGCGCCTCCAGCAAAAAATAAAACACATACACCGGCACCAACGCCAAGCCCGCCAGCAGACCAATCCACGCGATGGCTTCGGACACGCCTTTCTCGGAAATCACTGTGAGTTGTTTTTCGCCTGCTGCCATCAGCGCGCTGAGGTCGATGGATTCCAGCTTTTCCACCTGCATAAAGGTGCCCCAGTCGCTCGCCTTATTTTCCGCCGCCCAATTGCGGATGTTTTGCTGGATGTATTCCACCTTGGTTTCCTCGGCCAACTTCACCATTTCCGGCACCACCGTCGTCAGGGTCACCAAGGTCAATGCCGTGATGATGCAAAAGCCGATCATCAGCACCAACAGGATCGCCTTCACCCGCTTGGGGTTTTTGATTTTTGAAAACAGGAAACTCACCTTGGCCGACATCTTCGGCTCAAAGAAATCCACCAGCGGGTTGAGCAGGAAGGCGAGAATACCTGCGATGGCCAGCGGCAGCAGCACCGGCGACAGGCGGTCGAGCATCCAGCCCACGCCATAAAACATCAGCGCTAGCAACGCGAGGAAAACGGCGATCGCCAGCACTGTGAGTGAAAACCACAGTACCTTCGCCTGCTTATCCGATGGCGAGGGGAATGCCATGTTAATTTCCGAGCGCGTCCGCCTTGTCTGCCGAGGCGCGCACCGCATTGATCAGGGCGCTGCGAACGCCCGCCGCCTCCATCTCGTGGAGGCCTTCAATGGTGGTGCCGCCCGGGCTGGCCACTCGGTCTTTGAGTGTGCCGGGGTGTTCGCCAGTTTCCAATACCATTTTTGCCGCGCCCAGCATCGTCTGAGCTGCCAGTTGGGTGGATAGCTCGCGCGGTAAACCTGCCGCCACGCCGCCATCGCTCAGTGCCTCGATGATTTGAAATCCATACGCCGGCCCGCTGCCACTCAAGCCAGTCAACGCGTTGATCAGCCGCTCTGGCACCTCCACCGCCAATCCCACCGCGCCCAGCATCCGCGTCGCCAGCTTCGCATCCGCCGCCGTCGCGCGGCTGCCCCGTGCAAACCCCGCCGCGCCTTCGCCCACCAGCGCCGGAGTATTCGGCATCACGCGAATCACTCGCGCCTTGCCTCCAAGAGCCGTTTCTAGCTGCGCAATCGTCACGCCGGCTGCAATGGAAATAAATAGATGTTTGGAGGTGGCATCGCCTGCCAGTTCGCTCAGCACGGCCTCCACCTGATGCGGCTTCACCGCGATGACGATGACGTTGGATTTATTGAGCAAATCAGAATTGCTTCGCACCACCTTGCCACCCGTGGTCTTGGCGAATGCCTTCGCCGCGGCGGGCACGACATCGTTGGCAAACAAGGCGCGCGGCGTGATGAGTTTCGCCTTCACCATACCCCCCGCCAGCGCCGTCGCCATTCGGCCCGCGCCAAGGAAGCCAATCGTCTGCTTAATGGCCATGCCGATCCCCTAACAAAAAAACGCCTTTGAAACGAGCCAAAAGCCAAAGCGACTCAGCGTTTCAGAAAAAATCCGCGTTGTTTGTCGCTGATGGGGAGCGCGGCTTTTTCCATCACGGCTAGCAAGTCTTCCCACACCTTGCGTTTTTCGGTGATGGATTGGTTGCGCAGGAGGTAGGCCGGGTGAAAGGTGGGCATCAGCGGGATGTTGCGGTACGTCTGCCACGTGCCGCGCATTTTGGTGATGGGCGCATTATCCATCTCCAGCAGGCCGCCCACGGCCACTTTGCCAAGGGCGACAATGACCTTGGGCTGAATGAAATCAATTTGCCGATGCAGCCAAGGCGAGCAGGTCGCCATCTCGTTTGCGGTAGGCGGGCGATTGCCGCTGCGTTGGTTGGGCGTGTCCGGTCGGCACTTGAGGATGTTCGCTATATAAATATCTTCGCGCGCCAAGCCCATCGCCTGGATCATTTTGGTGAGCAATTGGCCGGCCGCACCCACGAACGGTTCGCCCTTGGCATCCTCATCCGCGCCGGGCGCCTCGCCGACAAACAAAATATCCGCCGCCTCATTGCCCACGCCAAACACCACGTGTTGGCGTGATGCCGCCAGATGCTCGCACCGGGTGCAGGCCAACGCTTGCGTGCGTAATTCGGCCATGGATGCGGGGGCATTTGCGGGCTGTATCGCTTGCATTGCCTGTGTCGGGATTGGGCGGAATAACGCGGATAGTTTTAGCGGATCCACATTGACATGCCGCTGCCCGCCTGCCCGCTGGCGCTCCAGATGATTCACCGTGGCATCGAGCAGTTGATGAAAGGCTGTCATGCGATGAAAATAATGGGCTCACCCGCATTCGCACGGAAAACTTGTTCGGAGTTATTCCAAGAAAAGCCTTTAAGGGAATTTCCGAACCGAGGCCGATGATGTTTCCCGTATTGTGCTGGGGTTTCCACAACGAGTGGTTTTCGTTGCTGCATCCAAATATAATATGCCTGATTTATTTTGGCATGTTGCTTGTTGCTGCGAGTAGTTTTCTATAGGGTTGCCACATACGAAGCAGAATGTG
>CAZJRV010000085.1:0-11279 GCA_964548235.1 uncultured Verrucomicrobiota bacterium | reverse complement strand
CTTGAGATCGACCGCAAACAACTTGGGCCAGATCACCCCTATGTCATCGTAGACCTCAACAACCTCGCCCAGCTTTACCAGGAACTTGATGAACCCGAGGAAGCCAAAAAGCAATTGCTCGCCGCCATGAAGCTCATCGAGAAACGCGGCGCCCCCCCCGATGCCTCCCACGTGGCCACACTCGACAACCTCGCCGCCAATCACGTCCTACAGGGTCAATTTAAAAAAGCCCGCGATTTTTATGAGCAAACACTTGCCCTCCACGCCCGGCTGCACAGCGGCCGTACCCTCGAGGCCACGCAGGTGATGCGGGAGCTGGCGCTGTTGGAGCAAAACCTTGGCAACCCCGCACGCGCACGCGAATGGGCCCGCAACAAATGGGCCATCGAGCGGCAGTTGATCGAAACCGTGTTTTCCTTCAGCTCGGAAAAGGAGCGATTCGCCTTTCTGGAAAATACTGATCCGCTGCACCCGCTCATCAGCCTGGGCACCAGTGCGGATATCGCGGAACTGGTGCTGCACCAAAAAGGGCGCGTGCTCGATTCCATCGCAGCCGCCCAGCGCCACGCACGGCTTTCCGATCGCCCGGAGTTGAAGAAGAACATCCGGGAAATCGAGACCGCCACGGCCCACCTCATCCAGTTACAACTTCAAAAGTCACTTGCCAAGGATTCCAAAACGGCAAATGCGCTGGGATTGGCGGTGTTCAAACAGAAACAAATACTCAATGGACGGCAAAAGACACTGGCCCGCCACGCGCGGCTGCCCCGGACTGAATATCAAGTGAAAGATTTGCAAAAAGTCCTTCCGTCCGGCACCACGCTGGTGGAATTCGTGCGGCACCAATCCTACGAAGGCCGCAACGTGTTTGGCGACCAATGGCGCAACCAATATAGCGCGCTGGTGTTCGCCGCCGACCGTGCGCCGCTCTGGGTTTCGCTCGGGCGCGCGGCGGCCATTGATAAACTGGTTTCTAAATCCAACCCCTCCACGCCCCGGCAGGATGCCGAATACGAAACCGTGCTGCATCAACTCCACCAGCGTTTGCTCGGGCGGATTCTGGCCCAGTTGCCGCCCGCCACCGACACCCTCGTTTTCGCCGCCGATGGCCAGTTGAATTTCCTCAACTTCGCCACCCTGATAACTCCCGACAAAAAATTTCTCTGTGAGGATTATCAGGTGCTGCACGTCGCCACCGGGCGCGACCTGCTCAAGCCCATCCGCAAACCCGCCTCCGACACGCTGGTGGCCTTTGCCAACCCGCTGTTCAAGCCCGGACAACCGGCGGGAACCACCCGCCGCGGCGATCTCCAGTCACTCACGCTGCCGCCACTGCCCGGCACGCTGCGCGAATCGGAATTTCTCCGCCAAGCCGCCCAAGGCTGGAAGCTCAAGCCCACCATCTTCACCGGGGCCAACGCCACCGAGATGCGCCTGCACGCCCTGCGCCATCCGCACATTTTACACCTCGCCACCCACGGGTTTTTTGTGAGCGCCACCAAGCCCAAATACAAAAAACCCGCCAAGGGAATCTCCAACAACGGCGGACGCAATCGCGCGGGCGGCATCCTGCCCAAGTCCCTCCTAAACAGCGGACTGGCCCTTGCCGGGGCCAACCATACGTTGACCGAATGGAAAGCGGGGCGCATCCCCCATACCGGTGCGGACGGAATCGTCACCGCCGCGGAGATCAGCCTGCTGCAGCTGGTGGATAACTGGCTCACAGTGCTTTCCGCCTGCGAGACGGGCTTGGGCCGCGTGCAATCCGGCGAGGGCGTGATGGGACTGCGGCGCGCCTTTGTACAGGCGGGTACGCAAAATTTGCTGTTTACCCTCTGGCCCATCTCCGATGCGGTGACGGCTAAAATAATGGAGGACTTTTATCAACGCGCACTGCGCACGCGCCACGCGCCGGGTTCATTGTGTGACACCCAACGCGACTGGCTGGTGAAGCTCCGCGACACCGAGGGCACCAAGGCCGCCGTGCAATTGGCAGGGCCCTTCGTGCTTACTTTTCAGGGACCGCCGGTGCCTTAGCTGGCTTTGCCTTCAAGCAACGGTGCAGCGTCATCAACGCCATCGCCGTGCCGTATTGCTGGTGATAATCGTAAAAGGGGAAGTCCCACCAGCTGCCGTCCTTTTCCTGATACTTCATGATGATGGTGGCCATGTGATCCTGCAGGCGCGGACGCTCGGCGGCGGGAACGTGCTCGAGGCACAGCGCGGCGTAGTAATGGCCGTAGTAGTAAAAGTACCCGGCGACCTGAAACCATGCCTCGTGCGGACGCGGGCGTTTGCGGCCGATGCCGAGCCAGTCGTTGCGGGCATAGAGGCGGTCGAGCCAATCCACCAAAACTTTGTCGGTGATGATCTTGTCGCCCCACAAGCGCAGCGCAATGTTGCCCGCCTGCGACCGGCCAAGGCTGCCGGCGGGGCGATTGATGCCGCGCCGCGGTTTATCCTTCAGATATTCGCCGTACAGAAAACTGCCATCGGGCAGATGTTGCCGCTTCAGCGCGGCGAGCGCGCGGGTCACCAAATGTTTGGGAGGCTCAATCCCGGCCATCTTGGCCTCGTGGAAGGCGACGAGCACGGTGGCGTTCACGAACGAGATGGAACTACTCGCCGGTTTCTTGGAGCCAATGCGCATATCGTAATAGCCCCAGCCGCCATCGACGGATTCATAGGCATCCAACCGGCCAAACTGCTGCGCGATGAGTGCGTCGATTTTTTTGATCTTCGCCGGGTCATCCTTCGCCCGGGCGCGCAGTCGCACCAGTGCCTGCAATCCGTATCCGTGCGCCCACACGTTGTACATCGCATCCGCCGTGGCGCGCCGGAGCTTGGGCAGATGCTCCAGTAAATAGGCCTCGGCATCCTTCAATGCCGCGCGAGTTTGGGGGCTGTCGCCGCCGGTCTCAACGAGGGCCGAAACGCAAAGGGAAGTCACCGCCAACCGGAAGGCATAGTGGCTCTGGAAACCGGGCGCGTAGATGTTGAGCCCCTTTGTGTTTCGCGGACTTCCCCAGGAGCCATCCTTGTTCTGGCGATCCTGAAGGAAGTACACGCCCTTCTCGATTTTCTTTTCCAATTCCGCCTGTGGCACCGGCGGCACGTCAGCCAGCTTGGGCACAGGCACGGGATCGGCCGCGCCAAGGAATCCGGCCATGGAGCAGGACAATAGGGAAAGGAGTTTTGTTTTCATGGAAAATTATTTTTCCGAGGCCGGTTGTGTTGGGTGGTACTCGTTGAGCTTGGGTGCATCAAGCCGGGTTCGCTTGCCACTGGGCCATCGCACCTCGAGGGAATCCACCGCCTCCACCGCACCCAGCCCGAAATGAACGATTGCCGGATGCTGTGACCAGAGTGAATCGCCCGAAACCACCGGTTGACTCCAGGTCTTGCCGCCCGACTTTGCAGTGACCACCGCGCCCAGTGGCGAATCGCCCGGCGCCCCCTGCAGCCGCGCGCCAATCCAATTGCCTTTCGTGGGCCATTGGTTGCGGATTAGATGCAGCACCTCGCGTGCCGCGCGGGTTGCGGGATTGCGCCTCAATTCGGCCACCAGCAGATCCGGCCTGCCATCGGCATCAAAATCCGCGCCCACCACCATCCGTGAGTCAAACTCATGCGAGACTCCAAGCAGAAACGCCACATTTGTAAAACGTCCGCGGCCGTCGTTGAGATACAACACGTTGTGCTCGAAGCCGTTCCACGATTCGCCGATGTCCTGCTGGTTGAGCGTGGAGAAAAACTGGTTCATCACCGCGCTATCGGCGGAATTGTTGGTGAAAATATCGTGCCGCCAGAACACGGTGCAGTGATCCTTGGATGACTTTCGGCTGAGATGGCCGTTTGCGATGTAAATATCTCGGTCGCCATCGAGGTCGAAGTCCGCGCCCGTGACGCCCCAGCACCAGCCCGCGCGGGCAACCTCATCGTTGTCCGGAGATTGTTTCAAACCGTCCTCGCCACCAAAAAAAAGCCGATTGCCGTAGCCCATTTTCATGCGATGCACCTGATGCGCAGCATGCTCGGCGCGGCCCGCGCCCATGGCCTCGAGCCGGCGCGCAGTGGTGGATCCCATGCCGGTCATATAAAGATCCATTTTCCCATCGCCATTGAAATCCCCGAGCACGTGGCTCATGCCGAAACTGAAACGCGTGTTACCCAGCTGCGCGGTGAAGTCTGTGAACTTGCCGGTGCCGTTGTTGCGGTACAAGTCGAGCCCGGCAAAATCGCTGACATTGAGCAGGTCGAGATCGCCATCCCCGTCGAGATCCACAAAGGAACCGCTGTACGTGCGGCGGCGGCCCTTGGCCGCGAGGCCGGCAATTCCGGTGGCCTCCGTGAAATTGCCTCGGCCATCGTTCAGCAAAAGGTACGATGGAAACCCGTCATTGGCATCGTAATACGGCGTGGGAAATTGGCCGCGCATGTAGGGAAACTTGTATTGCATCACCCACACATCGAGGTCGCCATCGGCGTCCACATCGCCCGCAGTGGCAGCGGAATGGCCGTGCAATTCCGGCAGGGCCACGCGCACTTCCCGGGGTTGGAGGGTGAACCGGCCGTTTGCATCGGCCACATACAGCCACGGTTGGCCCTGCTTGGGCAGGCCAAACAAATCCGGCCGACCGTCTCCATTGAAATCCGCCACCACGCCTGCGGAAAGCACAGCGGGGTATTGGCGAAACAAGGCGGTGCGTTCAAATTTCCAGTCGCCGCGATTCAAGTGGAGTTCATTGGCCCCGGGCAACAAGACATCCGGCAGGCCATCAAGGTCGATGTCCTTCACCAACACAGGCACGCTCGCGCCCTTGCGATCCGTTGCCGAAATGATTTCGTGTTGCGCGGCAAAGGGCGCGGCCCCCTCGCGTTCGAGCACCCGTGCGGACTTCACCCGCAGCACATGGGCCTCAAATTTCTTGCCGCCACCGGCCCACTGAACCTCCAATTCTCCGCGCAAGATGGCGCGCTGGTTTTTGCGTTGCGCGTGGATAACGAAACGAAACATCGACTCCGCTGGGCTTCCATTCTCGCCCAGTGAAAATTTTTCCTGATGCCATTCGGTCTCCACGATTTTCCATCCCTGGGCTTCGCGCGCTTTCAGCCACGCACGCCATTCATCGCCCCCCAATGCATCGGTGCCCGCGTTGAGGGTGTGTTGGCGTATCCCCCAGTCCAATTTGCGCGTTTTCATCCCGTCCTCGGCAGGCAGAATGATTTCTGAAAAAACCAACCCGGCCAGAGGCTCGTATTTGTCCGTAGCGGCACGCAAGTCATCCCATAATTTGACAAACACATCCTCGGCCTGTTGCGCGGATTCCTCCTCGCGCCACACGGTTTGGTCGAGCTTCGCGCGCTCGGCGGCCACGGCGGCCACTTGCCGGCTCAATTCGCTGGGCACCTCCTCGTGAACCAGATTGCCCTCGGCAAAAACGCGGTGGACGATGTGCAGGCCATCCAAATCCCACTCATCCCAGTTCCCGTGCCGCCGGCCCATTCGGAAATGAGTTTGCATTTTCAATTGGCCGTTGGAATGCCAGGTGCGCAGTCGGCCATGGAGAATGCCGTGGGCATGGGGAAACTCTGTGCTCGGCTTGCCATCCGGAAAGACCGCCTTCATGAACCCGGTGAAAGGCTCCAGCTCATTCTGGAAATACATTCGGCCATCCTTCCCGCGCAACAATTGTTCGGGCGAAGCCACACGGGGAGCCTGAGGCGGTGCCGACGCTTTTTCCTCTGGTTCCCCTTTGCAGCCGAGCCAACCGGCAAGGCCGCAGGCAAGAATTACGATGAGTCGTTTCATAAACAATCCACAGCGGATGTAGCAAGTGCGATCAGTCGAGCTTCACTTGATCGCCCGCTTTCAGGCCATCGGTGATTTCGGTTTTGCCGCCAGCGGTTCGGCCCAGTTGCACGGATGTTTGGGTTGTGGCATCGCCGTCCAAAACATTCACGTAGGGCTTTTGGCTGGCATCATAATGCAACGCGGTGGAGGGCACGGTGATGGCATCGGCCTTGGAATAGCTGCCGAGTTTTACCGAGCATCCCATGCCGGGGGCGAGATAGCCGTGGTCGGCGCCCAGTGCGGCGGCAAGGGTGATGTTGAAACTTCCCGGCGCGCTGGGTACGCGGCTAATGGCGGTGACGGTGACTGGGATGCGTTGCTCCAGCGCGGCCGTTGGCGTGGCCCAGCCGCGCGTGCCGAGGTTGAGATGGCGCAGATCTTTTTCCGCCACGCGGCCACTGACGATGAGTGGGCGGGGAGAGATGACGGTGATAAAGGTTTCATTGGGCATCACCTTGCCCCCGGCGCGCAATTTGGCGGCAAGATGTTTGCGGCCGGTCCATAGTCCGTTGACAAACTCGCCATGGTACACCACGCCGTTGGTGGGGGCTTTCACGTCGAGTAATTTGCGGTCTGCCTCGAGCTTGGCGTGGGCTTTGTCTGCCTTGTCGAAGTCCACCTGTTTTTGCTGGATGGCCAGTTCGCGGCGCTGGGTGGAGGTTTCGAAGGTGGCCTTGAGGCGATCTTGCGAAAGTTGGGAACGCACCTGGGCGGTGCTGCGGTCTTGCACCTCGCGGGGCAGGCCAAGCTTGAGCGAGGCCAGCCGCGTAATCTCGGCGCGCTCCAGCGAGAAGCGCGCGCGGTTCACGTTGTTGAGCGCGCGTTGGATGATGATCTCCTCCGTTTCCTCCGTGAGATCATCGGCCTCGTACATTTTCTTGAGTTGCTTGAGTTCCTCCTCCGCGTAGGCGAGTGAGTTGGAATAGGATGAGTAACTTTGATGAGTAGATTTCACGTTGAATTCCTTCACGTACTCCTGAAAATGTGCGAGGTCTTCCTGTAACCGCTTGAAGGCAAGCTGCGCGGCATCGCGATCCAGCTCGGCGGACTTGACGGCAAACTGATGTTCCGCTTTGGCCAGCGCGAGATCCAGCCGCGAGGTTTCCAGCACGCGCTTGCTGTCGGCAATGCGGCGGTCGAGCTTTTCGGTTTCAAACTCAATCAACACGGCTCCTTCGCCCACTTGCGCGCCGTGGGCGGCCACGCTTTTTACCGTGAGGTCCGTCCACGTCTTGGGGCGCAACTTGATGGCTGCCGATTTCGCCGGGCCAAATGCGCCGGAGAGTTTTACCTCCACCTTGAACGCGCCGGCCTTGACGGTGTGAACGCCCTTGGGCGGGGCATTGGTGGAGTCGGCCGCATCCATCATGTAGGCCAGTGCAAACAGAAAACACATCGAACACTTGAAAAGGGTTGAATTCATGCGGTGTGTCTAGCGGTCTTTGACTGTTTTATCAAGCTTCGCCTGCGCGGCGGAAAGTAAATGATATTTCCCCGCAGCCGGTTTCGACAGGCGCGTCACCCGCCCATCGGGCCAGAGCACCTCCAGTGAATCCACCGCTGATATCCCGGCCAGCCCAAAATGTGCGGTAAATGGATGCTGCGCGGCCCAGGAATCGCCGGTTACCACCCAATGCCGCCAAACTTGTTTGCCTGCGCGCGCCGTCACCACCGCCCCCACCGGAGACCGCCCCGGTGCGCCGCGCAAATGCGCTCCAATCCAGCCGCCCTCCGGTTCCAGCCGATTGGCCAACAGGCGGACTTGGGGTAAAATCAGGCCCGTCTTGAAATCCCATTGGTGATCGGTCACCAGTAAATCCGGGCGGCCATCCGCATCGAAATCCGCCGCCACCACGCTGCGGCCATCGCGCTGGCTGCCTGCGCCGAGCAAAAACCCCGCATCGCGCCAGCCTGCCGGGCCGTCATTCAGCAGCAACACGTTCGGCTGAAAACCGTGCCATGAAAGATTATCGCGCACCGGTCCCATCACTTCCTTAAAATGCGCCGCCAATGCGACATCGGGCCGGTTGTTTTGGGTATAAATATCGTGACGCCAAAATATGCTGTCGTATTCCTCGGCAGTCCGCCGGGTGGAATGGCCAGCGGCCACAAAAATATCCCGGTCACCATCAAGATCGAAATCCGCGCCGCTCACCCCGTGAGCCCATCCTGTGCGCTCGAGCACTCCCGATTCGGTTGGCGCAAATCCCAGTCCCTTTGCGCTGCCGAGGAACAAGCGGTTGCCGCTGGCCATCATCTCACGGCGCGCTATGAATTCCGCCAGAGATTTGTGGCCCAGTTTCAATCGGGACAAGCGCCGTGCGGTGGCAGAATCCACTCCGGCCATGAACACATCAGGACGGCCGTCCCCGTTGAAATCGCCCACCGCGTGGCCCTGCCCAAACCCGTACCGCGCCGCGCCGATTGTGCCGTTGAGGTCGGTGAATTTTCCGGACCCATCGTTGGCATAATGGTCAAGTCCGCCGAAGTCCGCCACGTTCACCAAATCCAAATCGCCGTCGCCATCGAGATCCACCCACGAAGCGCTCCGTGTACGGCGCAGTTTGCGCATGCCGGGCGTGACGGCCTCGGTGAATTTTCCCGCGCCATCATTCAGCAGTAGGTGGGATGGATGCCCATCATCTGCATCGAAATACGGCAACGGAAACTGACCCTCCACAAACGGCGGCTTGTAATGCGTGATCCACAAATCGAGATCGCCGTCACCATCCACATCGCCCGCCGCGCATGCGCTAGCACCGCGCCACTCTTCCCCGTCCGCGGCCGACCGCGCGGGTTTGTTGAATGATCCCTTTTCCCCACCCGTCCACAGCCACGGCGCGCCTGCGATCGGCACGCCCAGCAAATCCGACACACCGTCGCCGGTAAAATCCGCCAGCACCGCCGCTGTCAGGGGTTCCGGGAACACCTCGCAAAGTTTGCCGCGCTCAAACTTCCATTTACCACGATTCCAGTATAAGGCGTTCGCGGCGGGAAAAATAATTTCGGGCAGTCCATCGTGGTTGAGGTCCTGCACCAACACCGGCCCACGGCCTTGCGGTGCGGGCTGTGCCACAAAGCCCGGCGCGCCTTCGCGTTCCTCGCGCCGCATTTCGCTCACCACCAGCTTGCCCGGCAGATAATGCCCGTCAGCGTCCTTCGTCTCGGTCCAATGAACCGCCAGCGTCCCGCGCAATGCCACACGCAGCTGGCCTTTTTGGGCGTGGATAATGAACGCGTATTTTGACTCTGCCTTGTTGTCCTGAAACACATACTCTTCCTGCCGCCAGTGGGTGCCCTTGATTTTCCAACCCTCCTTGCGGCGCGCCTGCAGCCAAGCCTGCCATTGAGCGGGATCAAATGTGCGGCCGGACTCCATCGCCAGCTCATCGAACTGGAATTTTTCCAGCACTGTGAAAGGATCATCCGCCGCGCGCAGTGTGTCCCATGTTGCCACCATTGTTTTGTGAAATTGTAGCGAATCCAGTTCGCGATGCCACACCAGCCGGTCAAACCGCATGCGCAATTGCGTGATGAGCGTGACCCGTTGCATCAGAGCCTCCGGCATCACCTCGCTCACAAGCAATCCCTGCTGATACTCACGCTGTGCCGAGTGCAGGCCGGTGGCGTCCCATTCATTCCAATTGCCGTGCGGACGGTCATGTTCAAAGGTGGCTCTTTGCTTCACCTGGCCGTTCTCGTGCCATTCCACAAATTCTCCGTGCAGCTTGCCTGCGGCATAAAACAGCTTGCGCTTCGGTTTGCCATTGGAATGCCATTCCTGCCAGAGCCCTTCCGGGCGGCCTGCGCGAAATTCAAATGTGCCGCGCTGCACGCCATTGGTATGGTTTGCCTTCGTCCGGCCGGTGAAGGGATGCACCTCGCCATCTCGATAAAACAAGCCATCGGCCTGCTTGCGAACCTGCGTGGCCGGCACCAATGACGCCACGCCTGACTCTTTTGATGTGCCCGGCTTGACCGGCTGCAGGTCCTTCTTTCCGCAACCCATCGCTAACAGCACCGCGGCAATGCCAACGACTGCCCGCATCGCTCAGGCCCCGAATGCCTCGCGCATCATCGCCACGCTCTTGGGCACGGCGGTCTGCGGATCTTCCTTGCCCTCGAACTCGATGGACACGTAGCCGCGATAGTTTTCCTTGGCCAAAATCTTGGCAATGCGTTTGTAGTCCAGATCCAGCGTGTACCATTCGCCGCCGCCATGGTAGGTCTTGGCCTGCACGAAGGTGGTGCGGCTGGCGATCATCTCGAGTTTCTTGTAGGGGTTCTCGAGGAAATTTCCGGTGTCCATCAGGATGCCCAGCCACGGCGAATCATCAAAGGCCTTGGCGATACGCAAAAGGCCTTCCGGTGTACGGGCGAGGCCCCAGTGGTTTTCCAGTGCCATATGCACGCCCAGCTTTTCGGCCACGGGGATGAGTGTGCGGATGGAATCAATGCACCACTTGAAGGCCTCCTCCTCGGTGTGGCCTTTCGGCGTCGGTTCGATGCCGCGATTGGCCATCAGTTCATCAAACGAAATGGTGCGCCAACGGCCGGTGTTCAGGCGGATGCACGGGATGCCCAGTTCATGCGACAACTCCATGCAATGGATGGTGTGGTCGATATTCTTTTTGCGCTCGGCCTTGTCCGGCTTCACAAAGCCTTGGTGAATGGACAAGCCTTCCAAGCCCACGCCGTTGAGGAATGCATGGCGCTTGAGCTTTCGGAGGTACTCCGGCTTCTCGCTGGCCATTTGCATGTGCAGCACGTCCACGCCTTCCACGCCCAACTCGGCGGCGTGGTCGATGACCTTTTCGATGGGATATTTGTTCTTCGTAAAATGCCAGTACGAATACGTGGCCAACGCCAGCTTGGTGCGCGCCTTTGGCGCCACGTCGGAGGTTTTAGGCGTGGCGGGCTTGGCCGGTTGCGGATCCTTTTTCCCGCAACCAGCCGCCAACGCTGCGAAAGCTCCAATGAAAGCGCGACGGGATGTGGGGTCAGTGGCATGTTTCATGATTAGGGTGGCGGCAGTGTCATGCCAACGCCCAAAAAAATCAACCCCGCAACACCGGCGGTGGAGTGATAGCTTCGAGGGCGAGGCGGGTGCCTTGTTGGTTGGCGGTGTGGATTTCGGCGATGAGGCGGTCTTCTTCGGAATCGAGCGTGGGCGTCAGGGTAGGGTTAGTCGACGGCGCATGGCGGACGCGTTGGCGGTGGAAGGCGAGTTGAAAGAGATGCGTCTGTTTGCGACGCGCGGCGCGGAAGCCGCCGGGCAAACCGATAAGGTTAAAGAGATTCCAGCCCGGCAACAGCATCCACCCGCTGGTGGCCGCCGCGTATTCGGCTGGGGTGATGAGTACCCCAGTAACACCCTCCAAGCCCTCGATGATGCGTTGCCGATCTCGCCAGCCCAGCCACAAGA
>CAZJRV010000084.1:0-11386 GCA_964548235.1 uncultured Verrucomicrobiota bacterium | reverse complement strand
CCCACCGAAAAATGCGCCTGCAACGAGTGCCACTTCATGAAAATGAACACGCTCGAAAAAGTCCGCAACTGCATGCGCGACCTCACCCCCCAAGTCGAACTCTCCCCCCAAATCATCCAACGCGCCAAACTCCCCATCCAGCGAATGCTCGAGTGGACGGCACGGTAGGGACGCGCTCCCGCGCGTCCATGGACTTGCGAAGCATATCCCTGCCAAAACACCCTTGCCATCAAACTGTGTACTGCCAAACTTGGGCATGGCGCGTTTTGTTTTTTTGCTCGTTACGGTTTCAGTCTTTTCAACACTCAATGCCGCGCCGCGTTTGGATCGGCTGAATCTCCTGCAATTCCGGGATGCCGCTGGCCAAGTGCTGCCGGTGACAAAGCCTGAGGATTGGAAACTACGCCGGGCGGAAATCGTGAAGGGCATGGTGGCGGTAATGGGGCCGTTACCGGGCAAGGCGCGGCGGGTGCGACTGGCGGTGAAGGTGGAGGAGAAAGTGGATGCTGGGAATTATTTTCGCCAGTTGATCACGTTTCAATCGGAGCCGGGCCCGCGCACGCCGGCGTATCTTTGCATTCCCAAGTCAGTGTTCATCGTCAAGGGTGGCAAGGCCCCGGCGGTGTTGTGTTTGCACCCTACCGATAACAACGTAGGGCACAAAGTGGTCGTCGGCCTCGGCGGGCGCGAGGGGCGAGGGTATGCGGCGGAATTGGCCGAGCGCGGGTACGTGACCATTTCCCCGGCGTATCCGCACCTCGCCAACTATTGGCCCAACCTCGGCAAGCTCGGTTACGTGAGCGGCACGATGAAGGCGATTTATGACAACACGCGCGCGCTGGATTTGCTGGAGACGCTGCCGTACGTGGACGCCACGCGCGGCTTCGGCGCCATCGGTCATTCGCTCGGCGGGCACAATGCTATATATACTGCGGTTTTTGATAAACGCATCACGGTGCTGGCCAGCAGTTGCGGTTTCGATGCGTATCCGGATTATTACGACGGCGCGGAGCGCAACTGGTTCTTCGGGCGCGGCTGGTGCCAAATCCGCTATATGCCGCGCTTGTCCGATTATCGCGGGCGCCAAAAGGAAATCCCCTTCGACTTCCCCGAACTGCTTGGCGCACTGGCCCCGCGCCCACTCTTCGTGCACGCGCCCTTGCGCGATTCCAATTTCCGCTGGAAAAGCGTCGACGCTTGCGCCAAAGCCGCACAGCCGGTTTACAAATTACTGGGCAACGAAAACGGCCTCATCATCAAGCATCCGGACGATGATCACAATTTTCCGAAGGATATGCGGGAAGGGGCGTACCGGACGATTGACTCGGTTTTGCGGCAATAACCAATTCACCACAGCTTGAAGAGCTTCTTTGAGTTTTCGTAGAGCAGCTTGCGCTCGATGTCTTTGGTTTTGCTGATGCGGCGGATGGCGGCGAGGGTTCGGCTGCCTTGGCAGCCGGGGCCGCGACCGATGGAGTCGGCGCAGTCGCTGCCATAGAGGAGCTGGTTTTGGTGGCGGTCGAAAAATTCCTTGGTGTGCGCTTCATCGCGAATCATTGAATTCAAGCCCGAGCCGGCGGAGAGATCGCCAAACATATTTTCGTAATTGGAAAGCAACTTATCGGTAATGCCGCCGGGGGTCACCTTGCCTTGCGGGTACATCACTTTTTGCATATGCTTCTTATCGATGTTGCCCCACCACGTCTGGGCGTGGCCGATGAAGTTGACCTTCGGGAATTTCTCCAGCGTCTTGTGAAAATTCTCGATGCCGAGGTTGTAGGTGTTGTGCTGAAAATGCAGCAGCATCGGCACCCCGAATTCCTGCGCCACCTCGGCCACGGCCCACACAAATTTTGAATCGCACGGCACCTTGAACTTCTGCTCGCCAATGATCACCGCACCTGCTTTGAGATATTTCCCCAGTTCCTTTTGCATGTCCGGCAAGTCCGGCACTTCATTTGCGCCAAACAAAAACTCCTTCGGATGGCGCTTGGCCATCGCTTGCACCGTTTCATTGCCGCCGGTCTTGGCGGCGAGCCCATTACTTTTCCCATTGTGAGTGGAAGGCCGATTCACCGGCCGACCGGATGGCAGCAGAATGGTGGTGGTGACCCCCATCGCCCGCTGATGCCTGAGCAATTTCTCGTCAGACCGGCCCGTGTAATTGGTGTGCTGATGAATATCAATGATGGGCTCGGCCCCATCCAATGGCGCCGCTTCCGACACAACGCCCGATGCAAGTGCAGTCGAAGCGGCTGCAAGAAACCGCCGGCGGGAAAAATTCACTTTCATCCCCCAAGTGTGGGCTGGATAATCAAAAAGTCAAAACACAATTTGAATCGGCATCACCCAAGCGATGAAGTGAGGAAAACGAGTTGTGATTTTCCTTTCTGCTTTTGAGATTTCTATTCATCCTTAGGCATGAAGTTCGCCGTGCTCTTCACTGCCTTTGCGTCCGTGCTTTCCGCGGCCGAGCCGGTTCCGGATCCGAAGGAGTTGCCGCGCATTCCGTTTACGGCAGCGGAGGATGCGGGCGGGACGTTTACGGTAAAGGAGGGGTTTGAATTGCAATTGGCGGCGGCGGAGCCCTTGGTGGTGGATCCGGTGGCAATGTGTTTTGATGAGTATGGGCGGTTGTTTGTGGTGGAGATGATCGGTTACTCGGAGCGGCAGCACGAAAAGCTCGGGCGCGTGCGGCGCTTGGTGGATACCAATGGAGATGGGCGTTTTGACAAGTCCACCATTTTTGCGAAGGGGCTGGCGTGGCCGACGGCGGTGTTTTGCGCCAACGGCGGCGTGTATGTGGGCGTGACGCCGGATTTGTTTTTTTTCAAGGACACCAACGGCGATGGCATTTCGGACACGCAGAAAAAAATCTTCACCGGCTTCGGCAAGGCGCGCCTGAATGTGCAAGGCATTTTCAACAGCCTCCGCTGGGGGCTCGACAACCGCATCCACGGTGCCACCGCTCACAACGGCGGCGACATTACCCAGCCGGGCACTGATGGCAAACCGGTGAGCCTGCGCGGGCGCGATTTTTCGTTCGACCCACGCACACATCATTTCCGCGCTGAGAGCAGCACCGCGCAACACGGGATGAGCTTCGACGATTATGGCCGCAAGTTTGTGTGCAGCAACAGCAGCCACATTCAAGCCATCATCTACCCAACACGCTACGCGGGTCGCAACCCGCACTACGCCCTGCCCGCGCAACGAGTGAACATCGCAGCCGATGGCGCGGCGGCGCCCGTGTTCCGCCTCAGCCCCGACGAGCCGTGGCGCATTGTGCGCACCCGCTGGCGCGTGGCTGGGCAAGTGCGCGGGCCGGTGGAAGGCGGAGGCCGCGTGTCGGGCTATTTTACGGCCGCCACGGGCATCACGATTTATCGCGGCGATGCATTGGGCAAAAACTTTCGCGGCAACGCGTTCATCGCCGATGCCGGCAGCAATCTGATCCACCGGAAAATTCTAAACTACAACGGCGTGCAACCCACCGCCGCGCGGCCGAAAGACGAACAAAAGCGCGAGTTCATCGCGTCGACGGATAACTGGTTTCGCCCCGTGCAATTCGCCAACGCGCCCGATGGCTGCCTCTACGTGGCCGATATGTACCGCGAAACCATCGAGCATCCGTGATCCATCCCCGAGAGCATCAAAAAACACCTCGACCTCAACAGCGGCAACAACCGCGGCCGCATCTGGCGCATCGCGCCGAAAGGATTCAAACCGCCCAAGCGCAAGCTGCCCGGCGCGATGACGCCCGAAGAATTGGTCGCCGCGCTGGCAAGCCCGAGCGGCTGGACACGCGACACCGCCGCGCGATTGATTAATGAGCGACAGGATAAATCCATTGTGCCCACGTTGGAAAAATTGCTCGCAACCCCGCTTGAACCCACCCGTCGCATCCACGCGCTTTGGGCGTTGCGAGGATTGGGCGCGCTCGAATCTCATCACGTTTTGCGAGTGCTGAAAAACGGCGAACCGCAAGCTCGTGTTCACGGATTGATTTTGGCGAATGATTTTTTGAAAAATAAAAAAGTGTCCGCGGCTGTTTTAGCGCAGTCGAATCATCCATCGGCAGCGGTGCGTTTTCAATTCGCTCTCGCGGCTTCGCAACTTCCCGATAACGATGAAAAAACTCTGGCATTGGCCTTCGCGTTGGGCCGGGCCAAGGGCGATCGCTGGAATGAAGCGGCGGTGATGAATGCGCTAACCGCCAACCTTGGCGGTTTATATGTGGCAATGAACCTGAATCCCGGAACTTCCGCCACGGCCAAGATCGAGTTGCTCAAGCTCATTGGCCGGCGCAACCAAGCGGTCGAGGTGAGAACAGCAATGGAGATCATCGCAAAACGTCCGCCTAATGCCGAAACCATCGCGTGGGTCAATGCGCTGGGCAAGGCGGCCGGCCCATTGCCGGCATTGGAAAAGGAAGCGCGACGTTGGATGAGCCTGCCTGCGAACCAAAAACCGGATACGGCATTAATCCCCGCGATGCAACTGGTGGCTCGCAGCGGCTACGCCAAGGCCGGGCCCATCCTGGCCGACGTGGCGCGCCGACGCCAATCGGATGCCTTGCGCGTGGCGGTGGTGCGGACGCTGGCGCAGTTCCGCGAAACACAAGTAGCGGGCGATTTGCTGGCGCTGTGGCCATTGGCTTCAGCGCGCGTGCGCGCGGAGATTTTGGCGGCGATGGTGACGCGCACCGAACGGGTGACGGCGTTGCTCGAGGCGGTGGAAAACGGGAGCGTGGCCAAGGGCGATATTCCGGCGGCGACGGTCGGTATTTTGCACGGGCAAAAGGATGTCAAGTTGCGCGCGCGGGCCGTGGCGATTTTTGGCGCGTCGGCCAAGGTGAAATCCCGCGCGCAAGTGGTGAAGGAATATTTGCCCGCGCTGGCGCTGAAAGGCGATGCGGCGAAGGGGAAAATTATTTTCACCGGTCGCTGCGCCATCTGCCACAAGCATGGCAAGGAAGGCTTTGCGCTGGGGCCGGACTTGGTGACGATAAAAACAACCGGCCGCGAAAAAATTCTGACCAACTTTATCGATCCTAATCGCGAGGTGCTGGCCAGCTACGTGGCGTACAACATCGCCACCACCGGCGGCGAAGAAATCGTGGGCGTGCTTGGCGAGGAAACCACCACGCACGTCCGCGTGAAATTGCCGCTCGGCCAGCAGCGCCTACTGCCGCGCTCACAAGTGAAATCCATGCGCAGCGCCGGCCAATCCATCATGCCCGAGGGCCTCGAAGCCGGCCTCACCCAACAACAAATGGCCGACCTGTTGGAATATATTTCCACGGTCAAATAACGTAGCGCAGGTTTTCAACCTGCAGTACCACAGGCATGCTGCCTGCAAACTCGCAGCCTTCGCAGGTTTAAAACCTGCGTTACGGCAGACAAAATGTCTGCGCTACTGACAAAAAAAGAACCACCGCGGCACGCGCGCCGCGATGGTATGTGGAGGGCCCAACCGCCCTCGTCTAATTTTGACCGGCCTAACAGAAAGCATTCCTTTCAGAACCTGTGTCTTCCGGCACCCGCCGTGACGCGTGCCGGGCAGGGTTACTGGTTTACCGGTCGGTACTGGAAACCCTTTTTCCCGTTGGGGGCCATGGTGGACAGGACTCGCAACCTCGCCCCTATGAACTATGACACAGCAACACCTGTGCCATTTAATATGAAAATAGATGATTGTGAATAAGTTGCAGTCTGCCGGTTTCCGATTTAGGTTTTGCAATTCTCAAGCACACACGCAAATTGTTCCTATGAACGATTTGCGAGCCGCTAGTGTTCAGTTTCAGCACAAGCCAAGTGACAAAGCTGCCAATCTGGCAACCATTCGGCGCTTCACCGCCAAGGCGGCCGGTGAGGGGGCGGAGCTTGTAGTGTTCCCGGAAATGTGTCTGACCGGCTACTGGCATTTGCGTGAATTTTCGCGGACGAAATTGGAAGCCCTCGCTGAACCCGTACCTTCAGGCGGTTGCACACAAGCCCTGTTAGCATTGGCAAGAGAGCACAAACTTACCCTTGGCGCCGGGTTGATCGAGTGTGATGCCAAAGGGAATCTATTTAATAGCTACGTTGTTGCCATGCCAGATGGCCGAACTGCGTGTCATCGCAAGCTGCACACCTTTATTAACGAAAACATGAGCAGCGGTGACGAGTACACCATTTTTGAGCTGCCCAACGGAACGCGTGCGGGTATTCTGACATGTTATGATTGCAACCTCGGCGAAAATGTACGCATCAATGCACTACGCGGCGTGGAGGTATTGCTCGCGCCTCACCAAACCGGTGGTTGCGCCACGCCCAGTCCGTGCTGCATGGGGGCAATTGATGTGGCATTGTGGGAAAATCGCGGGGCAAGCCCTAAGTCGCGTGAAGATATTGAGGCTGATTTCAGAGGGCCAAAAGGCCGCGAATGGCTGCTGAAATGGCTGCCGGCCCGTGCACATGACAATGGCATTTTCCTCATATTTAGTAACGGAGTGGGCCGCGACGACAACGAAGTACGCACCGGCAACGCAATGATACTGGATCCCTACGGCGAATTACTTGCCGAAACCTGGAAGGCGGACGACGACATGGTATTCGCCGACCTCAAGTCAGAAACTCGCCGCATGTGCACCGGCATCCGCTGGATCCAAAGCCGCCGCCCGGAGTTGTATGGAGAACTGGCAAGACCAACCGGCCGCGAGCAAGACATTCGTACCGTGAGATTTTCGACTGTGGAAAACAACGAGTAGGAAATACTGGAGCCAGATACCCGACTTGAACGGGTGACCTGCAGGTTACAAAACTGCTGCTCTACCAACTGAGCTAATCTGGCGCGCGGGGGATAGAGTAGATTGTGCGCGCGTTATTGTCGAGAGAGGAGATTGTTGTGTGATGAAATCACCCGATCATCATCCAATCTCCATCAATTACAGATGCCGGCCGCTCAATTATACCGTTTCACGAGCAACCGGCTGCGGGAGGCTTCGAGGGCCATGCGGAAATCCTCGAAGCTGGCGTAGCGTTTTTCGGGGTCCTTGTGCATGGAGCGGAGGATGGCAGCTTCGGTGTCTTTGCTGATTGTGTTGACGAGTTTGCGCGGGGGATGCAGGCGGGTCTTGACGTGCATCCACACGGTTTCCTCCACGGTGGGGGCATCGAATGGCACGCGGCCGGTGAGGGCGTGGTACATGGTGGCGCCGAGGGAATACATGTCGGATCGGAAATCTTGGCGGCCGAGTGCGACGCGTTCGGGAGCGATGTAAAAGGGGGTGCCAACGAGGCCATCGGGGTTGCGGCCCTCATCGGTGCGGCGGGCGATGCCGAAGTCGGTGAGTTTGGGTTCGCCATCGGCGTTGTAGAGGATGTTGTCGGGCTTGAGGTCGAGGTGGAGCATTCCTTTCTTGGCAACCAACTCCAGGGCGGAGGAAATTTTCACGCCCACGTCGAGCACGTACAGCTCGTCCACGCGGCCGTGTTTTTGAATGAGGGCATCGAGATCGCCGCGGTCGGCGACTTCCATGACGAGAAATTTGTGACCGTCGTGTTCGCCGTAGTTATAAACCTGCACGATGTGCGTGTGGTTCAACGAAGCTTGATAACGCGCCTCGCGAAAGAAGCCGGCCATGGCGTTGGCGTCCTGCGTAAATTCCGCCTTCATCAGCTTCACCGCCACATCGCGGTCGAGCACTTCATCGAGCGCGCGATACACGGTGGCCATGCCGCCGGAGCCGATCACCGCCCGAAGCTCGAACTGCTTCAGCTTCACCGGCGTCATTACCGAGTGCCCACAGTTTTTGCAGTTGGCAAACTGAAATGTGCCCGTGTCGGCCGGGATAAACGTCTGCGTGTTGCAGCGCTCGCACGGCACCATGCGCATCGCGCGTCTGGGCGGGGTTTTGCTCATCTGGCTCATCTGGACTCACTGGCAGGGGGTTTTGACGCTCGGCGGCCGGCCGGATTCACTCCCATTGCTGGCCACAGTGTAATGGTTTAGCAGGGGGTTGCAATGGCAAACCCGCCGATTTACGTTGCCAAGACCGTCATTTTTTGGTACTTAATAATCCGATTTATTGCGGCCAGCACTTGGCCGCTTTTGCCATGAAAAACCTGACGCTTTGGATGCGCGGGCTGGGGCTGCTGCTCCTGCTGGCGGGAGTGGCGGACCTCGCGGCCGCCGGAACGGAGGGAAATCACGACCGCCATGGTGTGGATGGCGGTGGGCTTAGTGTGTGGTGGATACTGCCCTTTGCGGGCATGCTGCTTTCCATTGCGTTGGGGCCATTAGTCGCGGCGCATTTTTGGCATGGCAATTACGGTAAAGTGGCAGCCGGCTGGATTGTGGTATTCGCGGTGCCATTCCTAATCTCCTACAAGGGCGATGCTTTCTATGAAATCATGCACATCGTGCTCCTGGATTACGTGCCGTTTATCATCCTGCTTGGTGCGCTCTTTACCGCGGCGGGTGGCATTTGCCTAAAAGGTTCCCTCCGCGGTTCGCCGATGGTGAATACCGCCATCCTGTTCATCGGCACCTGCCTCGCCAGCTGGATGGGAACCACCGGCGCGGCGATGCTGCTCATCCGGCCCATCCTGCGCGCCAATGCCTGGCGCAAAAACCGCGTGCACGTGGTGGTGTTCTTCATCTTCTTGGTAGCGAACATTGGCGGCTCGCTGACGCCGTTGGGCGATCCGCCGCTCTTCCTCGGCTTCCTCAAGGGCGTGGAGTTTTTCTGGACAATGAAACTGTTACCCGTGATGGCGCCGGTTTCGATCGCGTTGCTGATTATCTTCTTCATCGTGGATACGCTGATGTTCCGTAAGGAAGGCGAAGCCCCGGATGATGGCGAAAAAGTGCCGCTCAAACTCGAAGGCGGTTTAAACTTTGTCATGGTCGCCTGCATCATCGGCGCGATCCTGTTTTCCAAAAACTTGGGAGACGGCAAATTCAAGAATGAAACGGTGGCTGCAGAAATGGATCCTAAAATCGAAGATGCCGAAACTAAGATGAAGGAGAAGAAAACTGCGTTGGTGGATTATGTGAAAGCCAACGAAGGGCAGACGTTTGATGAATCCAACAAAGCCTATCACGACATCCGCGTGGAGCATTTGGATTCGATCGTCGCGGTAAATCAGTTGCGCGCAACGAAATCGCATGACGAGGCCAAGGGTGTGCCCATTTTTGGCGTGACCGTCCCCTTCTCCAACCTCGTCCGGGACGGGCTGCTCATCTTAATTGCGTTCATCAGCCTGCGCATCACGCCCATGTACCGCGTTGAGAAAGACGATCACGGGCACGAAATCCCCGCAGAGGGTGAAGAAGATAGCAACGTGCGCGCCGCCAATGGCTTCACGTGGGAACCCATCCTCGAGGTGGCCAAGCTCTTCATAGCCATTTTTATCTGCATGATTCCCGCGCTGTTAATCCTGAAAGCCGGCGTACACGGCGGACTCAAAGACATCATCCTCATGGTGCAAAACAGCACCAATGATCCGATCAACATGATGTATTTCTGGCTCACCGGAATACTCTCCAGCTTCCTCGACAACGCGCCAACCTACGTGGTCTTCTTTAATACCGCCGGAGGCGATCCCACCACCTTGATGGGCACAGGCGGCACCGGCATGTTCGACCTGGACGTGGGCACCACGCTGCTGGCCATCAGTTGCGGCGCCGTTTTCATGGGCGCCAACACCTACATCGGCAACGCGCCCAACTTTATGGTCAAAGCCATCGCAGAAGAAAACGGCGTCAAGATGCCCAGCTTTTTCGGTTACATGGCCTGGAGCGCGGCTATCCTGATTCCTGTTTTCATCGTCGTATCGCTTTTCTACTTCAAGGGATAAACCGATCTAGAAACACGCAGCCGCGGAACACGCCTCGACCTCGCACCTGCTTTGTGGCAAAACGCCTCAGCACATGCGGCTGCTTTACAACATTCTGTTCCCCGTTTTTTTTCTACTCAGTGCGCCGTATTATTTCTGGAAACTATGGAGACGCGGAAACTGGCGAACCGGATTCGGCCAGCGCTTTGGCTGCTACGGTAAATTAACAGAACAACTCAGCGGCAAAAAAATGCTGTGGCTCCACGCCGTTTCCGTGGGCGAAGCCAACCTTGCCGTTCAGCTCATCGACCATCTCCGCCATTCGCTCGATGACTGGACATTTGTAGTTTCCACCACCACCACCACCGGCATGGGCGAGCTAACGCGCAAACTGCCTCCGGAAGTACATCGCGTTTATTACCCAGTCGATTGGTCACCCTTCGTAAGCCGAGCATTCGCCTCTCTCAATCCCAGCGCCATCGTTTTAGTGGAGGCGGAAATCTGGCCCAACCTGTTTTGGCAGGCAACGAAGGCAAACGTGCCGATGCATTTGATCAATGCGCGCCTTTCAGAAAAATCATTCCGCGGTTATCGGCGGTTTGGTTTTCTCTTCCGCCCGCTTTTCGCCGCGTTGCAAACCGCATGCGTGCACAATGAGGAAGATGCAAAGCGCATCGGCGAACTGGGCACAGATTCAAAAGCCATCTCCGTGACCGGTAACATGAAATTCGACGGCGCGTTTGAGGCGGACGCGGATGCGGTGGATGCACGCGCGCTATTGCGCAAACTGGGCGTGGCCGAAGACGCACTGGTGCTGGTGGCGGGCAGCACGTTTGAAGGGGAAGAGATTTTATTGGCGGAACTCCTGCCCCGATGGCGAAAGGAATTTCCGGATTTGTTTTTGGTTTTGGTTCCGCGCCATTTTGAAAGGGCGGGAGCAATCTTGGAACAATTGGAATCCGCAAAAATAAAAGTGGCCCGCCGCTCGGCGATGGATGCCGCGCCGGATGCCCCCGATGTATTGCTGGTGGACAGCACGGGTGAATTGAAATCATTTTTTACAGCGGCGGATTTGGTTTTTATGGGCAAGAGCCTCACCGCGCAGGGTGGGCAAAATCCGATCGAGCCGGCCGCAGCGGAGCGGGCGATTGTGTTCGGGCCGTTCATGCAAAATTTCCGCGCGGTGGTGGGGGAATTATTGGCGGCAAAGGGCGCGGTGCAAGTGGCCGATGAAACCGAATTAGCCGAGAAAATCCCTGTTTTACTGGGGGATTTGGAACAACGTGAAGCTTTGGGCGCGGCCGCGCTCGGCGTGGTGCGAGCAAACAAAGGCGCCACGCAGCGGACGGCCGATTGGCTCGGGCAAACGCTGCGGGCGTTGGCTAAGTAGTGTTGCCTCCAGACTAAAAGACGGGATCAGGTTTGCGCTTCAAGAGCTTCTTGATTTGGTCGCGCTTGCCGTCCTGCATCATACGCCACATTTGAATGACGCGTTCATGGGTAACCTGCTTTCCAACTACGCGCTTGTCGTATTGGTCGTCATAGAATTCCACGAAGCCATT
>CAZJRV010000083.1:228-11517 GCA_964548235.1 uncultured Verrucomicrobiota bacterium | reverse complement strand
TGGCGCGGACAAGGACAAGCCTTTGCCCAAGGATTTCAAAGCACTCAAGGCTTTGGCGGTTCAAAAGGGAGCGTCCCACAGCTTGCAATCCGTGCGTGATGCTGTAGGTTTCCCTCATGAGCATCACCAAAAAAATTGGCCTGAGCATCACCGGAATCGTGGGACTGGCGGTTTTGATTTATGCAGGCGAAAACCTGCGTGGCAAGGCGGCTTGGGAGAAATTCAAAAAAGATTGGGAAGCCAAGGGCGAGGTGTTTGATTACAAACAAGTGATCCCCAAGCCGGTTCCCACGGAAAAAAACTTCGCCCACACGCCGATGCTCAAGGCGTTGTTCGATCCAAAACCGGAACAAAACCTCAACGAACCGAAACCGGGCAAGAAAAAGAACCCTTCACGTGCCGAGGGCCTGATGGTGCTGGAGGGCAAACAGCCTGAGCTCGCCCAATGGAGCACGGGGCGCTCCACCGACCTCAAAGCTTGGCAAAAATATTTCCGCGAACAAAAAGATTGGCCGCATCCGGAGAAAGCCGGTCGACCGGCGGATGATATCCTCATTGCGATGAAAAAACACAAGGCTGAGTTTGCCGAGCTCGCTAAGGCCGCCAAGGACCGGCCGCTGTGTCGGTTTGATGTCAAGTACGAGGCGCACTTTGCCGCGTTGCTGCCGCACTTAAGCGTGCTGCGCAACGCCGCCCGTGGCTACACGTTGCGCGCGTTGGCGCATTTGGCCAAAGACAATCCGGACGCCGCATTCGCGGATGTGCGCATGGCTATGGTTCTTGCAAATTCGATCAAGGACGAGCCCATTCTAATTTCCCATCTCGTTCGCATTGCTCTGTTGGATTTAAGTATGCAGCCGGTGTGGGAAGGCTTGGCGGGCAATCAATGGAAGGCGGCACATCTTGGCGCATTGGAGCGGTTGCTGGCGGGCATCGACCTCATCCGCGCCCAAAGCCGCGCCATGCTGGGTGAGCGTGACATGGCCAACCTGTTGATCGACGAAATGCACGATCAAACGCCCGCGGAATGGGCAAAGTTGTTGGGTGATGGCCAGGAGATTTTCCCCGCCCTTACGATTGCGCCCAAGGGATGGGTGTATCAAAATCAGGTTAACTTCAACCGAGTGCACCTGGAATTTTCTCGGCACATCACGGATGCCAAGGCGCGCCGCATTAAGCCGGAAATGGCGGTGGCGATGGAAAAACACGTGAATAAAATGGGCCGCGGACCGTACCATGTGCTGCCCAATTTGCTGTTGCCCGGCATTGGCAGGCTGAGCATTCGCACGGGTAGCGGACAGGCGGCTGTGGATCACGCGCGCATCGCGTGCCTTCTGGAATTGCACAAGCGGAAGCATGGCAGCTATCCCGTCGCGCTTGCGAAACTCGAGAGCGGCACGCCGCACGATCCGTACACGGGCAAGCCGTACGCGTACGCCACGGCAAAGGGCCGCTATCGGCTGCATGGCGTGGGTTGGAACCAAAAGGATGAGGGCGGAAAAATGGTTTTCACCAATGCCAAGGGAAGCCGTGACTGGGAGAAGGGCGACCTCACCTGGCAATATACGCCGATGAAGTTGCCGAAAAAATAAGAGCCGGAATGCTATTCGGTTTTTTCAGCAGCCTTGGCGATTTCGGCGGCTTTGGCCTTGATGACTTTTTGCACAAGACTGGCGGGGAGGGCGAAGAATTCCACGCGGTTGCGGCGGGCAATGTTGATGCCCAGCAAGCGGCCTTGGAGATCCAGCAGTGGCCCACCCATTTCCGAGGGGGCGAGGGTGACCTCGTGCTGGATGATCTTCTCGAAACCAGTCCGGCGCACGCTGACCTTGCCACTGAGCGTGTCGTTGCGTGATTTCATGGCAGCAAACACCAGCTCGCGGTAGCCGAGCGTGATTTTCAGTGTCTTCTTCTCCTCCTTGCGCTGCACCACCACGGTGATGGTTTCGCCGGCGTCGTGTTTGCCTACGGCCTTTCTCAGTTCGTCCGTGGAATTCACGGCCTTGCCTTCGATGGAAAGAATGACATCCCCATTTTTCATGCCCGCTTTTTCGGACGGACCCTTGGGGGTCACTGTGCGGACAGGTACCCCGTCCTGATCGTTCACGGGGTTCCCCATGAGGATGCCGATGACGGCGCCGGCCTTCGGGATGGCACGGGAAGTTGCACTGGTGATGCCGGCACGCACGTAGGGGCGCGTTTCGGAACCGGCGACACCGGCCACCACCCAGGTGGCGGGGTCGATTTCATCGGTCTCGGCCCAATCAAAGCCGGGATCCTGCTTGAGGTTGGTGGAGATAAAGGCCAGGTCCGTCTTGTCGTCATGAGCCACCAGTTTGCCGCGGTGAAAGCGCTTCGCGCCGGGCAGGACAATGCGCAGGGTGCCGCCGGCCTTGGCGGTGTCCAGCTCGCTGTGTTTGGTGACGACCAACCCGTTCTTGTTGACCAGCGTGCCCACGGCCACCTTGTAGCCGGTGCCGTACACGATGGTGACGGTGCATTGGCGCGCGATTTTTTCCACGTCGCCGAAGGCGGCCACCACGGTTTTGCCATCGGTGCGAAGATCCGAAGGCAGACTGGAGGCGGCTGGAAGATTCAGCGCGCCGAGTGCGAGAAAGAGGATGAGAAATCTTTTCATATTCAAAATTGGGGTTCAGTTATTTTCGGGGTGGAAATCCAAAGGGCAGGCGGGGCCGGGCGGCGGGTCGGC
Source organism: uncultured Verrucomicrobiota bacterium (assembly GCA_964548235.1). Taxonomy (GTDB): domain Bacteria; phylum Verrucomicrobiota; class Verrucomicrobiia; order Limisphaerales; family UBA1100; genus JACNJL01. The sequence continues at coordinate 8,807 of CAZJRV010000083.1, read as the reverse complement.
TGCCGAGGGTGACCTCGATTTTCATTTCTTTTTTATCGCGCAAAAGGGTGAGCTTGGCCTTGCTGCCGGGGCGGAATTTGCCGATGAGAGTGGTCAGGTCGCGCGAGGCTTTCACGTCCTTGTCGCCCACTTGGGTGATGATGTCGCCCACTTTAAGGCCGGCCTTCTTGGCGGGTGAATTGTCTCGCACTACTTCCAACTCGGCACCTTCCACTTCGTCCTCCTTGTAATCCACGGCGGTGACGCCGAGGAATCCGGGTGTGGCAGGGTCGCTCAGGTTTTTCCAGTCGCTGTGAAAGGCGGGCATGGAGACATGGTAGTTTTGGTCCGGCTCGCCGGAGATGCGGCTGTGGATTCCGATGACGGTGCCATCGAGATTAAAGAGCGGTCCGCCTGAATCGCCTCCGAGCAATTTGCAATCGCTGCGGAGCGTGGCGGCGCGCGCCCAGACGATGCGCCCGAGGCGCACCACTGCTCCGCGCTTGGCGTCCAGCCCGCCGGGGTTGCCGATGGAGACGACCCATTGGCCGACCTTGGGGAGATTGGTTTTGTGGGTCTCGTAATGCGAGGTGGGCAAATCTTTCGGCTTAAGAATTTGCACCATGCCGGCATCGGCCTTGTTTTTGCCCAGTGCCTTGGCTTCAAACTTGCGGCCATCGGCGAGCACCACGGTGACCTTTCGGCCGGGCGTGCCGGAGACATGACCGGCCGTGAGCACGAGGCCGTCGCTGCTGATGATTACGCCGCTGCCGGAGGAGCCTCCCATTTGCAGGGTGACCGTCGCCGCCATGGCATCATCCAGCATTCCTTGGACTTTTTCCTGAATGGCGATCAAGTCCGCAATGGAAGTGGGTGCGGTTTTTTCCCACGGGGCCAATTCGGCACCGGGCAGCATCATTGCCGTCAGTCCAACGGTCAAAAGGAGTTTTTTTAGCATGGGCATTTGGCGGTCTGTCGTGTTCTGACGTATTTTAGACGTTTCGGTTACGCAAAGCAATGCAAGGAAAGCGTTCCCAAGATGACATTTTGCCTGTGAATAATCACTTTTCGCGGCGGCTAAGGTGTTTATCGGCAAATTTAAGATACTGCGCCCAGTCAAAATCCGTGACATCATGCCGGCCATTGCGGATGTGATAGCCGATGGTGCCCATGGAAGCGGTGTCCAACGCGGGGTGTTTTTTGGCCGGCAACCCTTTCAAACCGTAAAGTTGATAAACCGGATTGGCGTGAAGACCGCTGAGGAACTCGCCCTTGGGATCGGCCCAGCGATCGGCGTCTGCGCTGGCGATGTACACCGGGCGCGGGGCCATCAGCGCGATGAGCTGATGCTGGTCGATGGGGCAGGCGTTTTCGTTGGTGTTGTATTTCACAAAGTTGTCGCAGAACCAATGCGGGAAGGAGGTGTTGATGCGCTGGACCGTTTCGCCGAAGGCCCGCCGAGAAAGCGCCGCGCCGCCGCAGCCGGAATTGTTGGAGATGGCCATCGCAAAACGCGGGTCCGACGCGCCGGCCCACAAGGCCGTTTTGCCCAGGCGCGAATGGCCCATCACCGCCACGCGCTTGGCGTCAATCTCAGCATCGGTTTCCAAGTAATCCAGCGCGCGGCTCAGACCCCACGCCCACGTGGCGATGCTACCCCACTCGTCAGGCTTGGGCATTGGGAAAAGCGTATGCACGCCGTTTTTCCATCCGTCGTCATAGTCCGGATCGATGTCGCCATAGTAAATGGTGACAAGCGCGTAGCCGCGGGCGAGGATGGTTTCCAACGGCCAACGGCTTTTGGCGAGGCCGCGCCCTTTCTCGGTGGCGCGATTGTTTTCCGTTTCGCCTTTCACACGGCCGCGCACCCACGAGTGCGGCAGCCGAATGGCGGGGTCCGGATGGATGGTGTGGTTGCCACGAAAGTTCAGTGTCAAAAACGCGGGAACCGGCCCCTTGGAATTCGCGGGCAGATAAATGAGCATCGTCATGCGTGGCCCCTTGCGCGTGCCGGCGAAGCGCACCTCCACCTGCTTGCGATCCGCCTTGCCGCCGAGCACGTCCTTGTGATGGGTGAGCACAAAGTAGCTTTGCTTGGCGGGCTTGCCCGGCGCGCGGCCGTACATTTCTTTTTTGAACAACTCCAAAATTTCCGGCCGCCGTTGGGTTTCCCAACCCTTCACTGTTTTTACCCGCGCGCCATTGGCCATCACCAGCGGATCGGGCAAAGTATACTTGGGCACCTTCCCCTCGTCGTAGTTGAAACTTTTGGGTTGGGCGATGAGCGTGCTCATGGAAATAAACAGGCCGGCCAGCAGCCATGGCGTGGATTTCATGGCACAAGCTTGGCGCAATATTTTCCAACACGCAAGCTTGCGCAAAGGGCCAATCGGGGGCACATTGCCCTCATGAACGGTATGACGCGTGCGCTTGTACTCGGCATCGGGCTCCTTGGGGCGGCGGGTGCCTTTGCTCAATATTCCACGGTGAATCTCAATGTGCTGCCATATGTGCAGCCCAACGGAACCATCCACATGGGGCTCAATGCAAACTGGCAGTTTGCCCAGCCGGGTTATGGCCCCTCACGTGCAGCGATCAACACACAATACCTCGCAGCCAACGGTGTGCCGGTCAACGTGGGCAGCTACGCACGGCAGTTGCGCACGTTCAACAACCAGAACGTGCCGTTCCTTGGCCGCACGCCCTTTGTGGGCGGCTTGTTTCGGAATCGCGCGCAGTTCAACCAGATGTCGTACGGCTACTTCGCGCCGCAGGTCACCATCACCCGCGTGGATCCCGCGGGCAACCCGGTGCAGCCCCACGCTCATCTCTTTCAGGGCCGCGTGTCCGCGCCGCGCATGATGGGATTTGTCCAGCCATGAACGGCTGGCGCGCGCTGTCCATCGGGGTACTCCTGTTCGCCGCCGCCGGCGGTTGCAACCGTGGGCAGGAGGCTGCGCCGCCGGCCAAGGCCACCGGCCCCATTGAGGAACGCAACGGGCTGTGGTATGCCGTGGGCACATCCAACCTGTATTCCGGCACCCTCGCCCACCAATATCCCAGCGGGACCAACAGCGTGGAGAGTGTTTATACCAATGGAATGAAACTATTCCAGCGCGCCTGGCACACCAACGGAGTGTTGAAAACTGAATTTCTTTTCCATCAGGGCCAGCTCGCCATCCGGCGCAGTTGGGATGCCAATGGCAAACGCCTCGCATGGAAGCATGAGAAACTCGCTGTCGTACAGACGCAGCACGGGTTCAACTTGCTCGATGCGGGGAAATTTGTAGAAGGATACGTGTGGGTTCATTTTGCCGCCGCCAACGGCCAGCCGGAAGCCAAGCGGGCGCTGCAACAGCTTCAACCCGGCATGACCAAGGAACAAAGAGCCGAGGCTCGGGCAATCGCGGAAAAATTACTCGCGCCGGACTCGAACTGATGGAATCCCCGAGCTGCCGCCATCCAGCTTCGGAAACGGTAACAACGAATTCGAAAAAATTGAAACCTCCAGCCACAATTGCCGTCTATTGAGATGTTCGCCCCCGTATGGAGGAGCATTGGGGGACTGAACAGGTTGGGTAGCCCGTCGGACCACCGGTCCGGCGGGTTTTTTTTAATGGCAAAATTCCCTTACACGTCAATGGAGGTTGACAAAATTGAATGCCCCTCCAGCATGAACGTCCATTTGACATCATGAAAACACTCATCACTACCCTCACCCTTTGCCTCGCCACCGGCTTGTTTGCTGATGGCAAGGAAGACGACCTCAAAAAACGCATTGCCGGCTACGACGCAAAAATCACCGTCGTCCGCAAGGAATTGAGTGAGCTGTACGCAAAACAAGGCGTATTGCGAAAAGAATACCTCGCGCTCAAACGCAAACAAATTGACACCCAAAAAGCCGAGAACGCCAGGCGCCGCGCCGCCCTTGAGGCCAAGCGCAAAGCCGAAGGCAACAAAAAGCCAGCGGTGAAAAAGCCAGCGGTGAAAAAGCCATCAACCAAAAAGCCCACGGCTAAAAAACCGATGAGCAAGGAGGAATACCTCAAGCTCGCCGCGAAGAAAAAGGCTGCCACCGAGGCTGCGAAGAAAAATGCCGGTCAAAAAAAGCCCCAGGCCAAAAAGCCAATCAGCAAGGCCGAATACCTCAAGCAGGCAGCCGCCAAAAAGAAGGCTGCTGCAGCGGCGGCTGCAAAGAAAGGCGGCTCCTCGAAGGCCTCCGCCGAATTGGCCTCGGCCAAGAAAAATTACGAGGCCGCCCAAGCCCGCCTGAAAAAAGCCATCGAGGGCTACAAAAAAAACAGCGGCAAAAAGTAACTGCGTCCTTTACGCAAGCAGTTTTTGCTTCGCGAATTTGCCGCCCACAGCGGCCTCAGCGGGCCAGTTGAGCCAGTCCTCAAGCAGCGTGGTGTACACGCTGCGGAAATCGGTGTGGTGCTTGAGATCACCTTGATCGAGGTCCGTGAGGCTGGGGTGCTTGCCGTGGATGCCGGCTTTTGCGGCGTCGCCAATCAGGAACATTGGACCCGCTGCGCCGTGGTCGGTGCCGAGGCTGCCGTTCTCCTTAACGCGTCGGCCGAATTCCGAGAAGGTGGCCGTGAGCACGCGCTTGGACAGGCCGTGTCCGCGCAGATCGGCGTGGAACGCGGCCAGTGCGGATGAGAGTTCCTGCATCAAGCCCGCGTGCGCGCCTTCCTGCTCAGCGTGCGTATCGAAGCCGCCGAGCGACACAAAATAAACCCGCGCGCCGAGGTCTGCTGTGATGAGTTGCGCCACGCTCTTGAGCCGCTGGCCGAGGCCGTTTTGCGGGTAGGGCTTGGCCGGCTTGTAGTTGCTCATCACCTCCGCAATTTTTGCCGAGGTATCCAGCGCGGTGGTGGCGGTGCGCCGCAGGAAATCCAAGTCGGTGTTGCCCGCGCTGCCGCCATCGGCCAGCTGCCGCATCTGCGCGCGATGCGCCGCCTGTTCGGCTTTGGAGCCGCGCAGTTGCAGCTGGTAATCGCGCAAACTATTCACCGTGGGCACGGTGTGCTTGGTGGAAACCAAACTCAACGGCAACCGATCCGTACCCAGCGCCACCGCCGGCACGCTGCCATCGCGCAGCCCGGGCGTTGCATCAAAGGCGCGCCCCAGCCAACCGTCGCGCTTGTCCTCAATCCCCGGCTTGGCCGTGTGCCAGATGTCCATGCTGCGAAAGTGCGAGCGGTTGGGGTTCGGGTAACCCACGCCCTGCACGATGCCCAGCGCACCGTCATCAAACAACGCCTTGAAGCCCGGCATTTGCGGATGCAGCCCGAGCGCTCCCTCGAGCTTGAGCGTCGCGCCCTTGCCGATGCCGAGGCTGGGGCGCAGCTTTTGGTAGTTGTCCTCTTCAAACGGGATGACCGTGTTGAGCCCATCATTGCCGCCGGCAAGCTGCACGAGCACAAGGATGCGCCCATCCGGATCCGGCTGTGCCGCGCGCGCAAAAACCGGATGAGGTCGTGTACCCAAGGCCACCACGCCGGTGGCGCCCAGTGTTTTCAGAAAAGTGCGTCGAGTGTTCATTGGTTTTATGTGAGTTGAAATTCAGGGAGCGTCATCATCAAGTGCACCAGCTTGCGCGGTTCCACTTTTGCATTCGCCAACCCGCGCACTTCGCGTGCGAGCAGCAAATTGAGGTAGTGGTTGCGGTTCCTTTTCGGTTCGGCGAATTGGCCCATTTGTCCGTCCAGCAGTGCCATTGCAAAATTGTTGCGCTGCAACAGCGAGGCGGAGGTGATCCACAAGCGGCCGCCTTCCCAGCCCTTGACGGTGGGTGGCTCGAAAACCGACTGGCCCAGCTGACCGGCCACGCGGTTGATGGCCTGCAGGTTGGGCCGCACCTCCAGCGCGCGGCAGGCGCCCAGGGTGAGTTCCAGCGGTTCCTTGATGCGCGCGTGTCGCGCGGTGTCGCTGAAAAATAATTGTGACCCCAACAGCTCGCGCATCACCGGGCGCATTTCAAAATCGTGCGCGCGCAGGCGGTCGGCCAGCGCGGTGATGTGCGCGTCGGTGGGTTGATCGAGCACAAAGGCCCGCAGCAGCTTGAAGGCAATGAACCGCGCGCAGGCCGGCTGCGCGAGGCAGAGGTCAATGACATCGCTGCCATCGAGGTTGGCGGTTTTGCCAAACAAGGATTTGTCGGTGAAATCGTGTTGGCGTTTGTTGAACCAGAATTGATCGTCGCGCACGTGCCAGCCGGTGAAGGCGCGTGCGGCCTGCTTGATGTCGTCCTCAGTGTAGTTGCCCTCGCCAAGGCTGAAGAGCTCCATCACCTCGCGCGCGAAATTTTCGTTCGCGTGCCGCTTGCGGTTGGCGTTGCTGTCCAGCCAGATGAGCATCGCCACGTCCTTGGCCATCGTGTGGAGCAGGTTGCGGAAACTGCCCAGTGCCTCGGCGCGGAACGCATCGTTCTGCGTGGCCATGTGCGGCACACTGCGCACCTTGGCGTGGGAGGTGGCAAAGTGGTTGTGCCAAAAAAGTGTGAGTTTTTCTGTGAGCGGATTGGTGCTGTGATGCATCCGGTGCAGCCACCACGCCTGCAGATCGCCCACCGCGCCGGTGTCGTAGGCTGCTTCGCGCAGCAGCGCCTCCACTTCATTGAACTCCGCTGTTTCCGGTTGAGGCTTGAGCAGGCGATCCAGCGTAGCTTCGGGGCCGGCCTTGTGCGCGGCGAAAATCTCGGCCGCCTTGGAACCAAACTGCGCGCGCCACAACAAATGCGTAGCATCTCGTCGCGTCCAGTGCTGCGCGGTGTATGGGCCGAGAATGCCGGTGGGAGGTTTCATTTTTATTCAGCCCATTTGGCCTCGAGTTGGATTTGGAATGCCTTGTTTTTGTCACCGGTGGTGCCGGTGCTGAAGCGAAGGATTTTGATGGCTTTCAACAGGCACTCGGCCAGCTGGATTTCCGCGCGCGCTTGGGCAACGGGTTTGCCGGTCTGGATGGTCTGCGCCACGAGCGTGCGCCGGTTGGCCGCCACCAAGCCGGCTAGTGCCCCCGGGTGCAGCTCGAAATTGAAATTGCGGTTCACGCGCTTGGGGTTTTGCGGTTTTTTCAATTCCGTCACCAGCGATTTCAACAGCTCCAGCGAAGTGCAAAACACAAACCGGCCATTCACCGTGGCGGCGCACGGCATGAAGTTGTACGAGACATCCAGTCGCTCACCCTTTGGCGGGCGCAGGTATTGGATGGTGTTGATGGCCACGCCCTCGTGCACCACGGCGGTCATCACCGAGGGCTCGCGCATCATGCCGGATTCCGCCCCGGCGAAGTTGGTGATGGTGACGATGGATTGAAACACGAGCTGAAAGAGATTGCCGTCCTCGGGCCGATTGAGATCAAAAAGCAGCGCGAAGCCCGGAAGTTTGATGCCCGGTTCGCCCTTGAAATGTTTGAAGGTTTGCTCGGCGGCAAGGAAGGTGACGGTGGAACCAAAAGCGGGCATGATGTCATCGCCGATGTCGCGCCCGGGAAAGAGGTTGCCGATGTCGCTCTCGAATTTGTCGAAACCCGCCTGCAGGTTTTCCTGCAGCAGGATTTCGCGTTTGCCGTACCAGTCGCTGAGGTTGCGGTGAAAGGCGAGTCCGCCCATGAGCCCGGGCACGGCAGGCAGATCCGGTGTGCCGGGGGTTCCGGCTTTGGAAAAGAACCATCCGAATTTCTCGCCCAAGGCGGCGGGATCGCCCTCAATGCCGGTGGCGAGGTTGAGCCCGTTTTTGTCGGCATCGAGCGTGAACCCGAGGTAATCGCTCTGCATCGCCAGCTCCATAATGCCGGAAAACATCAGCGACACAAAACCGTCGTCGTACTTCTCCGGCAGGGTGAAGCGTTCGCCGGCGAGTTTTCGAAAATAGCTGAGGTCCGTCCATACACGCGCGAAGTGGCTGGCGCCCATGTCGCGCTCCATTTTTTTGAAGGCTGGATTTTGCGCCACGGTCACCTTGGCATCGCCACGCAGGCCGGCGATGGCTTGGTCGAGTAATGCGGGCGTGCTGGCGGCGGCGATCCAGTTTTTGTGAAAGGCCATATACGCTTTTCCGTTGTTGCCCTCGAAGATGAGCAATTCCAATTCGCCACGAGTCTCGCGTTTCACTTTTTCTTTGGAGAGAACGATCAGCGGCTCGATGCGTTCGCGCACATGGGCCCACGCGGCGGGATCTGTCACGCGGATCATTGCCGTCACCTTGGGCTGCTTTTGGGTGTGCTCGGGATAAACACCCACGGCAATTTCGCCCAACAGTTTTTCAGCAGCGGTCCAGAGATTCATGCCGAGGTAGGCCTCCGCGATTTTTCGGCCGGCCTTGTACTGTGTGTATTGCGGCTGTTGCATGGCTTGTTTGACCTGGGGCGAGGCAAGGGCATCTGCATAATACGCCGAGTCGCGCAACTGAATGAGACGCTGGCCAAGGCTGTTGATTTCGACATACCCCACCGCGCCCTTCGGCATGGCGGCCGAGAGCGGCGCGGCACTTGTGGTGAAGACGGCGTGGGAAAGGGCGAGGGTGAACAGAAGCAATAGGGTTCGCATGAGGTTAGTGTATCGGGTTGAGGTTGAAAGGCAACAGGTTTTCGATGGC
>CAZJRV010000083.1:0-218 GCA_964548235.1 uncultured Verrucomicrobiota bacterium | reverse complement strand
TATGTTTACGCAGGGAAATACCTGTGGTTACAGGGCGGCTTGTCGGTAAGGCCGGAGTGTGGTTTAATTCGTGCATGAGCAGCCATCTCGACTCATTGCGTGAGTTCACGACTATCGTTGCCGACACTGGCGATTTTGAATCCATCCGCGCTTACACCCCGCGGGACGCCACCACCAACCCCAGCCTCATCCTCAAGGCCGCGCAAATGGATGAGTAC
>CAZJRV010000082.1:0-11558 GCA_964548235.1 uncultured Verrucomicrobiota bacterium | reverse complement strand
TCCTAACTTACTTTGCCAAAGACATTGCCCAAGCACTGCAAACGGCTGATGAGTAATACGGTAACAGACATCACCGTTCTCGAGGCATTTGATTTTTCCGATTGTCCCGGCGTTTCCTTCGGCGAGGCTCATCAGACCCCGTGGCGCACCGACATTCCCTATCCCGATGGTCTACGGCGTGCACTGGTGCATTTTCAAGAAATAGAATCTGATCTACCGCATGCCGACTGGCGCCATGGCATGTACCGGTTCCAGATCGATCTTGTGCAGCGCGGCTATCTTCAATCCTTCCACCTTGAGACCGGCCGCGCCATCAATACCCGCTGCTCGCTACCCGCCCATGGCGACACGGTGCTCAATCCCGTGTTTTATCGGTTCGATGATCCTGAGGAGCATTATTTAATTGTCGGTTTTCATCCGCCACGATTGGTGGGGTTTTATTTTCCCAAGCGCAAACAGGTGGTGAGCATCATGAACCATGCGCATCCGGTGCTGCAAATGGGCTGGGAGCCGGCACGGCTGGCAATGAGCTGCCGGATGCTGGAGGAGCTGATGCTCGGACGCGAGCCGGCTATGGCCGCCTATTGCGAGGGCGAGGCAAATCATCGGCTGGTGCTCACACAGTCTTTTCACCCCAACGCCGGCCATCAATTGCGCGAGGAGTTTCCGATGTTGTGGAAACTCTTCAGCAGAAACAAATCCGCCGCAGCGTTGATGACCGGCCCTTTCGACATCCTCGGCTTGGAGCAACAACTGCCTGCGGATGTGGCGCGTGAATCCATATCGTTGGATGAATCCGAGGTGCCCTGGGCAGTCACATTTTTTGATGCCGTGCTGGAGCGCGGCCTGCTTGTCGGGCGCATGGGTTGTCATTCGCACATGCCCACGGCGATGCAGGCGGCGTTGCAGGAGGGCTTTCGGCGGCGGCATCCTGCGGAGCACGCGCAGATGCGTGCGGAGCTGGCCGGTCGCTGGCCTGTGGTGTGGCTGACGCTGCGCGCGCACAACCGCAAGTGGGTGGACGAGGGGGCACACTTGGGCCGTTTGGTGGAGGCGGTCACAGAAAAATATCCGCGAGCGGCGTTTGTATTGGATGGCATGGGGGACGTACGCGGGAGCGCGGATGAAGTTTTGCAATCCGGCGGGCATTTGGTGGACGCAGTGGGGCGTTCATTCACCGAGGCGCTGGCATGCTTCAGCCTGTGCGACAGCTATGTGATGCCCTACAGCAATTCGTGCGCGCTGCACATGGTGGATCCGCGCCCGGGGGTTGTGCACGGCTTGAAAGGCTGGATTCCGGACGAGCCATTTGAGCCGGCCAAAACGGAAGAAAAGGTGCTCGCCCGCGTGGTGCACGGCGTGAAGCATCCCACCGGCAATGAATCCTACGACGCCTGGGTGACCACCTGCGACTACGATTTGTCCGGCGACTTGGTGCTCTCCACGCTGCTGGAAGTGCTCGCGGAACTTTCCCCGCTCGAATCCACAACGTGAGTATTGGGCGTGCTGAGGCGCAGGCCAAATTGATCCTGGAGTTCGTAGGCCGCGAGGTTTACCGCATCTCGCACTGCCAGAAGTTGGTGCGGCCTATTCAACACATAGGCCAGCCGCCAGCGCGCGGCGTGGTCGGCGTTTTCCTTGAGGGCAATGCGGGGCTGGGATTCCTCGTCCAGCCCGTTGGCGGTCTGCGCGGCCTGTGCGTACACGGCCTCCAGAAATTGGCGCACGGTTTCCGCGGGCACGCTGTAGCCAAGCTTGAAGTCCACATGATCCTTGAAGGTGCCGCCCGGGTTTCGCTTGTATAAATCCACGCGGTTTTCCAGTAGGCAGGAGTTGGGCAGCATGATGTCGTGGCCGTGCACGAGGTCGCGCACGTGGGTTTGGCGCGCGCGGATCTCGAGCACGATGCCCAGCACGTCCTCGGCTGGGACAGCAATCACGTCGCCGCGCTCCAGCCGTTCGCTGCTGATGAGCAGGATGCCGCTGAGATAATCGCGCATCCAGTAATCCTTGGTGGTGAACACCAGCAGCGCGAGGAAGCCCAGCACGCCGGTTGTTTGCAGGGAACTGGTGAAGCCCCACACGTTGATGAGCACCACCACCGCGCCGACGAGGATGACGAAGTGCGCCAGCAGTTCCAGCGTGCGCGAGGTGGAAGTTTCCACCCGGCGCGAGATGCCCTGCACCTCGCTGGCTCGCCCGTAGCGCGCCAGCAGCAGTGCCTCAGCCAGATGGATGATGAGATAGGCGCATAACAGGGTGAGGCAGGTTTGGCTGATTTGCTCGGCGGGAAAATGTTGGCTTTGAATGGCCACCGAGAGGATGAAGGTGATGAACACGACGAGATTGAACCCGTGCAAAATGCGCAATCGCGAATTCATGCGTGCCTCGTCCTGAATGGCACCGTAGTGCGAGGCGATGGTTTTGGAGAACAGGTAAACGAGAATGTTTACCGCGAAGGTGAACCACTCGATGATTTCCACCGCTGCGAGGCGCGGGAGGATTTGAGTGTTCCAAAAGTCCATGGTCAACAGGGGTGAATCTCGCCGGCCTTAATCTTCGCGCTTGGCTACAAAGGTTTCCACCAATTGTTCAGCGCGCGTCAGGCTTGCCGGTGGCATGGCCCTGGCCACCGCCTTGGCGGCGTCCTCCATGCTCGCCTGGGTTTGCTTGAGCTGCTCATCCCGTTTCACTTTTGCGTTCCATTCCTTTTCGGGCAGTTCTTTTTTCAACCGGGCCTGGGTTGAGGGTGTCATTTGGTATTCCTTGGCGTTCCGACCGGCGAGGACAAACCACTTGTACGCCTGCACCAGGTTTTGCGTGGTGCCCTGTCCTTTCATATACAGTTGGCCCAGATTTTGCTGGGCCGGGCCAAAGCCTTGGTTGGCAGCCCGGCTGTACCAATGCACGGCATCCACGTAATCGGGCGTATCCACGATCGCATTGTGCGCGGTGCCTTTTTCCATCAGGTAACCCAGTGCAAATTGGGCATCCGCCAGCCCGGCCTTTGCCGCGCGCAGGTGCCATTGGGCGGCCTTCTGGTTGTTCTTCTTCACCCCCTTGCCCTGCTCATACAACATCCCCAGGTTGAACTGCGCTATGCGCGCGCCGGGAATCACCAAGTCTTCCCCGCCCTTGAGCCGGTTCAAGTTTACCTCCGGATTGGCCTCGCGAATCAATTCCAGTGGAATCCCAAACCGGTCGTTGAGCTGCCAGCGCGATTCGCCGCTTTTCACCGTGTAATTGGTTGCCGTGCCCGCCAGCTCAAACCACCGGGCCGCCTTGGGGGAGTCCTGCGGGAATTTTTTATTGTTGCCCTCCAGGAAAAGATTGCCCCATTCAATCTGGCTGGGCCTGTGCCCCGCGGCGGCATCCTTTTTCCGATTGCCATCGTAGTCCGGCTTGCCGCAGCCCCACGTGCCCACAAGGCCGGTCAGAATTATCAATGTCAGAAAACGCCCTAAAATCACGTTACCCCTCGTCATCATGCCTGCACCTTAAGCCATTGGCGCGCGCACCGCAAGTTTTCCCCTTGCTCATCGTATTGCCTGCGCCCATTCTGTTTTCATCATGAAGAAACTCATCGCTTCCCTTGCCGTGCTGCTCCTGCCCGGCTGCATTGAATTTGAAAAACAGACCCTCGTGTTCCGCCATTATCCAGCGACCGACACGCTCGTCATCTGGCAACTCTACGAGGGCATCTACGGTGAGGACCAGGAACACGGCCTCAGCGAAACGGAGCGCGAGCAGCTCCATTCGGTGGTCACCGGCCAGCGCACGTTTTTCTTCGGCAACTGGGTCACCGAATATAATGCCGGGGACATCGAGCGCATTATCAAGGAGATGGAAGATGAACTGCAACAGGGCATCCAGCCCGAGGCCAAGGCCAAGGATGTCCGGCAAGCGCTGGCATTGGCCAAGCTGGCTAATCAGAGTGTGACCATCAAGAACGGCCCATTTTATCTCAACAAACAAGAGCGCCTTTCCGCCACGCAACAAGTCACCATCCGCAATGTGAGCCGGATCATCCGCGAAACCAATGCCGCATTGCGGGCTTCCATTTTGCGAGGGGATGAGCCCTTTGGCGGATTTGAGGAAGGCGATCCCAACATCGAGATGCTTGAGAAATCCGCCCATGCCAAGATGGAATACATCGCCCTCAAAGGTCAGCAATTGCAATTTCAATGGCCATTGACCGGGAAAAATTTCCGCGAAATGGGAGCGGATGAATTGAAGCTGTTTCGCAAAGCCGGTGTCACCATTGAGCATAAAAACGACCTGTTTACCGTCACCGTTGGCAATGTGAAGGCTGCGGAAACTTCCGTGACCTTGCAAATCCCCGAAATGGCCTTCCAACCCAATGCCACCGAGGCGGTTTCGGAACGATACGGCCTCGCGAAGGATTTTAACCCGGCCAAGGCCCGCGCGAAGTTTTTGAAGAATTGCGACGTTCAGTTTCGTAAAAAATAGCCGCTACAAATTTCCATCCTGTGAATAATGCGCCCTTGTTTGGGGGGGCGCAGTATTTAGGATGTCTTCAAGGAGGTTGAAATGGAGACACCGTCGTTTTTTTCGCGGGCCACCGGTACGCTGGTGAACCCTTTATCCAAGGCAGTCGATTCCGTGCGCGAAGTCATCGCGCATCACGCTGGCGATCCGGATGAGAAAATTCTGTTGCAAAATATGCTGCAGCTATTCGTCGTGGTGCTGCGGGCCGATGGTTCAGTTTCCTCCACCGAACAACAGGCGGTCGCCACCCTCGTCCGCGATGTCTATGGCGATGCGGCGGCTGGGCAGTTGCAGCAGATGCTGTCCGAAGACAAGGAGCCGGATTTGGCCGAGGTGTGCGCCGGGTTGGAATCGCTGACTGCCGAGGAAAAAGAAATTCTCCTGCGCGCCCTTTTCACCGCCGCCTTTGCTGACAACCAATACGCCGAGGCCGAGGAGGACTGCATGCATCGCATCGCGCGCGCATTGGGCATCCCGGAGGAAACCTTTCAGCGCGAGGAAACCGCCGCATTGGAGCAGCACAATCGCCGGATGAAACTCGTGCGCAGCAGCACGGGCCTGATTGCCTCTGTGGTTGTGATTGGCATTTTTATTCTCACCGCCACGTTTTTGAAGGCGGTGCTGTTCGGCCTCATCCTCGCTTATTTTTTCCTGCCGCTGCAGCAGCGGTATACGAACAGTTTCATGAACCACGGCATCCTCTCCAAACTCTTCGGGCTGGCAAAGCTTGTGCTGATCAAGCCTTTCGCGTGGGTTATGGCCAAGGTGAATGGCTTGTTTCGCAAAACTCAACCGCCCGAGCCCAAGCCGGAGACCGAGGATGAACGCGCCCAAGCCGCCATCAGCCGCGCCTGCAATGCCACAGTGCTGACGGTGGTGCTGGGGTTGCTGCTCATCTTGGGCGGATTGGTGGTGGTGTCGCTCAGCATGAAGCCCGAGAAAATTGATACCAAGGAGGCGCGCCAGCAGTTTTCCACCCTCATTGGCAAGGCCACCGGCGCGCCACTCATTGGCGATGCGGCTAAGGAACTCCAAGGCATCCTTGATGATCCGGTGAAGCTGGATGAATTGAAGGATAAATTCATGGGGGGCGCCGGCGAGGAGCAATCCGTGGTGGGAGGCACCGGCAAGGCACTCACTGCTGCTGCCTCGCTGCTGGGCACGTTGGGGAATTTGTTGCTGAACACACTGCTGGCGATTTTTTTCTTTTCATTTTTCCTTGGCAAAATGGCCGCGTTCCATCGACGCCATAGCGGCGACAGCGCGGATACGAAGGAAGGCGATTACCTCGTGCAAAGCCTTTTTGAAACCTCGTGGCTGCCCACCACCAGCGAGGAAACTCTGCACAGCGCCGCCGAGGTTATCAACGAGGTGTTCTTCAAACTCAAGACGTGGGTGCGCGGTTACCTCTGGATTATCATCATCGAGACTGCCATTTACATCACTGTCTTCCTGCTGCTGGGCGTGCCCTACGCCGTGCCGCTGGGGATGGTGGCCGGCCTCACGGTGCTACTGCCTTTCCTCGGGCCGATGGTCAGCATTGTGCTCACCATCGGCGTGTGCGTGGTGACCAATCACGCCGACCCCACCCTGCTCGCGCTCATCGGCGTCACTTACCTGATTATGAACATGGTCATCGAGCAGCTCTTCCTGTACCCCGCATTCGTCGGCGAGGCGCTTGGGCTAAACATTTTGGAAACGCTAATCGTCGTCTTGCTCGGAGGATTGTTCGCAGGATTGGCCGGGATGATCTTCGCCGTGCCCGTGGCCAGCGTGTTGAAGTTTTTAATACCACGCCTGTACCAAAGTTTCTTCCAAAGCGACGAATTGGAATTGCCCGGGAGAGCTGAGCCAGCCGCCAGCGATTAAGTTGGGCGAAAGGTAGCAGCCACCTCTACCGAGCAATCTTGTACAGCTTCGTGTTGCTGCGCAGAAAGAGTGCTCCCGCACCGGCGGCGGGGCTCGCGAGGATTTGATCCTTGAGATCGAGCGTGCCGGTGATTTCGCCTTCCTTGCCGCGGATATCCACCACCTGCACAAGGCCCTCTTCATTTACACAAAATAAATGCGTGGCGGTGGCCACGTGTGTGGCGCTGAAGGGGCCTTTCATTCGCGTTTGCCAGAGCCGATCGCCGGTTTTGGGATCGCCCGCGGTGAGCACGCCGGCTTTGTTGGTGGTAAACACCTTGCCGCCCAGCATCACGGGGCTGCCTGTGCCCGGGGAAAGGCGGCGGCTTTGCCAAAGTTGCGTGGGCGTGTTGCTGGCATCGGCCTTGTTAAGCTCCAGCGCGGTGATGCCGTGCGAGGGCACAAAGAGCACGCCGCCGCGCAGGGTGGTGGAGGGAATCGTGGACGCGCCGCCATCGTAGCTCCATGCCTTGGCGCCATCATCCGCGCGGATGGCATCCACGCCGGTCTTGGATTGCAGCGCCACGAGGCTGTCATTAATGCGCACCGGCGAGGTCCAGTTGGCCGCCTTGGGGCGGTTGAGCTTCCAGAGATTGACGCCAGTGTTTTTGTGCAGGCCGAGCGTGTACGATTCGCTGTCGTTTTCCACCTGCACCACCAGCGTGCCACCCACGAGCACGGGCGAGCTGCTCATTCCGAGGCTGTTGCTGACGTTCGCGTAATCGGCAGTGAGCCCGCGTAGCCACTGGAGGTTTCCATCGAGGTCGAGGCAAATGACGTCATTGGAGGAATAGACGGCGTAAATTTTTTTGCCATCGCTGCACGGCGTGGGCGCGGCCACGCTGGTTTTGCCGTGGCACATCGTGCGGCCGGTGGCCCAGAATTGGCGGTGCCAAAGTGTGCGGCCATCATTCGCGCTGAGGCAAAGAATGTGCAGGCGGTTTTGGTTGATGCCGCTGCTGCAGGTGACAAAAAGCTTGTCGCCAATCACCAATGCGCCGGACAAGCCTCGCCCGGGGAGTGTGAGCGTCCACTTCAGATTTTTTCCCGTCAACGTGACTGGCAGATTTTTTTCAGTCGTCACGCCATTGCCAAGGGGGCCGCGGAATTGGGTCCAGTTCGCGGCGTGCGCGATGAAATTACCGGCGAGTAAAATGGGAATGATGAACTTCATTGTTTGCGGGGTTGGCGTTCGGGCCGATTGGGGTTACTGGGTTGGTTGTTATCAGTGCCGGTCTTGGGTGTGACCGGACGGTCGGCGGCCAGCACGGCCGTGCCGGTGGCATCGCACACGCGAAGTTGAAATTGCCATTGCTTGGTCCAGTCTTCCTCCTGCTCGTTTTGGCAGAGTTTGATGAGTAGCGTGTTGCGGCCCTTGGCGAGGTTTACCTTGAGCTTGTACTGATCAATGCGCATGCCGCGGTGGTATTCGTCGCGCCCAAAGACGAGCTTGCCGTTGTGCCAGATTTTCCATGCATTTTTGCAGCCGAGCCGCAGCTCCACCGTGCGCGCGGTGGCGGCGTTGTATTCGGTGTAGGCGTAGGCGGTCACTTCCTTCAAGCCATCGCCCGGGCCGGGGTAGGCCTTGTTGATGTCCACCATCCCGTATTCGTTGGCGGTGACAAAGGGGCTCCATTTCACCTCGCCCGTTTTGCCTTCGTACGTGGCGGTGAGGTCGATTTTGTTTTCGGGTGGAAAAGATTTGGCGAATCCAGCTCGGCCGGTGTTATCAAACGGACCGATGACGTGCCAGTGCATCAGGAATCCAAAATG
This sequence comes from uncultured Verrucomicrobiota bacterium, assembly GCA_964548235.1. GTDB lineage: Bacteria > Verrucomicrobiota > Verrucomicrobiia > Limisphaerales > UBA1100 > JACNJL01. Next base: position 3,368 of record CAZJRV010000082.1, on the reverse strand, counting down.
TCGCGGGAGATCCACTTGCTGTCCCAGCTTGCGCAAGCCGGCGGCAATGGTCTTGATTTGGTCGAGATCACGCGCGGCATCGAGTGCCTTGCGGTATTTTGCTTGAGCCAGCGCGGGCTGCTGAGTTTGAGAGGCTTCATCAATGACTTGTTGAACAGCATCGCGCCGCAGCTCCACGCTGGGGTCATTGAGCAATTCTGGGATGAGCCGGGCCGCCAGCTTGGGGTTAGTGCCTTGGATCAATTCAAAAGCCAGTCGACGCGCGCGGGGATCGTGCTTTTGGTTTCCCAGAAATTCCATCAGCTCTTTTTGCGGCAAATCTTTTGCACGGCTGGAGATGGTGTCCACCGCCGCACGCAGCCAGTTGGCGGCCAGCGGATTGGCCCCGTCCATCCCGGCCAATATTTTTGGCAACGCGTTTGCCTCGGCCTTGACTAGCGACTGCCACGCTTTGGCTGCCGCGGCATTGCCCTGGCCTTCGGGGCCCACGGCACGGATGGTTTTCAATGCATCGGAAATGTCGGCAGCGTTGCCGTTGAAACAAATCGCGATGGTCAGCAGGCCAAGCCGGAGAAATTTCATGCGCAGAGGATAACCACCGCGCCGGAGGTTGCAAGGGGCAATGCGATTACTCGCTGACGGCAAACTTGAGCCCGACAATGTCACCGAGATAATTGCCGGCAGACTTGAGGTCGCTCCGGAGGTTTTGCAGCTCGCGGTCGTAGGGCGCAGCAATTTGGTCCGGCATTTTTTGAAGTGCAGCCTGCAGATTCAGTTCGGGCAAGGCGGGCAACGGAGCGGAGGCAGCGGATTGTTTGGGCTGCGGTTGGGCGGGATTGTTGGCAGTGTTGTTGGTGGGTGTTGGATCCGTTTGCAGGATGCCCACCATGGCGATGGCGGCCACGACGGCAACCGGTGCCCAGGCGGCTACGCCCCAGCGGACGGGCAGCGGCGCAACGTTCTCGGCGCGCAGGGCGTTCATTACTCGGCTGCGCAGGAAGCTGGGAGCCTCGTGCACCGGTTGGCTGGCGGATTGTTCAAGGCGTTGGACGACGGCGCGTTGTTGTTCGTGGTGTTGGCGGCAATGGGCGCAGCGTGCCACGTGGGCTTGGGTGCGGGCGGAGAGTGCGCCGCTTTCGTCAAGCGCGCGGTCGATTTTCCAACGGTATAAAAAACAAAACATGATTAGCAGGGGTTAAGAATTGTCATCGGAGATTCAAGCTGATCCAAGGTGCGGTTGGGGTTGGCCCGGGCTTCTGTTTCCGCCTCGGACTGGAGGGCGTGGGCGAGGGATTTGCGTGCGCGATGGAGCATGACTTTCACTGAAGTATTTGTGCGCTCAAGGGCACTTGCAATTTCAGCGATGCTGAGTTGATCGCGATAGCGCATCCAAAGCATGTCAAAGGCTTCTTCCTTAAGCGTCTCGCGTGCCACGCGCCAAAGGGTTGCGTTTTCTTCAGCGCGGCGAAATTCGTCGGCGGGGGTGTCGGTTTCCACCAACACGGAATCGGCCGCCGCGAGTTCGCAATGGGTTACTTTGCCGTGTTTGCGGTAGTGGCTGATGACGAGTCGGCGGGCGATGGTGTACAGCCACGTGGTAAAGCTGGCTTCGGCTCGGAAGAGATGGAGTTTTTGCCAGGCGGTGATGAATGATTTTTGTGCCATGTCCTCGGCGTCCTCGCGGTTGGGCATTTTTTGGCAGAGAAAATGAAAGAGGCGCGCTTGGTGGCGGCACACCAATTCCTCAAACGCATCGAGCGAGCCGCCTTGGGCGTCGCGGGCGAGTTGTTGGTCGTCAATTGCTGGGGCAGGATCTCCCATTAATGATTAGCGATCTTTCTTTTGCGGACCGCCTTCGAGTCCGAATTTCAATTCCACCTTGCCGGGTTGATCGCCGTCACGTTTCTGGACGTTTAGCTCTAGTTGTTCCAGCAATAATGCCACGGGAAAAGCGAGGTCCAACTGCACGACGTTTTCGGCGCGGACAATCTTGAGGCTTTGCAGTACTTCTGAAAGTTCCTTTGCTCCGGGCTCATCGGTGGCGGCCATTTGCAGCTGCCCCATGGCCAACAGGCCCTGCAGCATTTGCTGAATCTTCAGGCCCGAATCCGAATCGGCGGAATTCAGCAGCAGATGGGCGGTGAAATTTTTGTCCTGTTCGCCCACTCGAAACCCGATGCTTTGCACCTTAAATGCCTTTGCCTCGGGCGGCACGGGCAAGTCCTTCACATTCACCACGCCGGCGAGGAAGTAGTTGCCTTTTATTAGCTTCAACCCGTTGAGTTGTTTGGGTTGCAGTGAGGGCGCTTTGCCTTTCAGCACGTTGAGCGTTTGCACGAGCCGTTTTTTTGTGCTGCCCATCGCAATGAGGCCCTCGTTCACGATGGCGCCAAAGTGTGTCTCCTGTTTTTCCCCTTGGCCATCGTGCCACGTGAGGATTTCGTGACCGGCTTCGCGCAGTCGCTTGAATCCATTTTTCCACTGCAACGCGGCCAGCAAGGGGGCCTTCTTGAATTTGCCTTTAAACAGAAGGGCCCACTGTTCTTCATCGTCGCCTTGCCCAAAAAGCGTCGCGCTATCCAAATCTTTGCGAAAATCAAATTGCAACTGTTTGGCCAATAGGTCGAGTTCCGGCCCAAATTCTTTAGCCTGTTTGAGCGCGAACTGGCCCAGCTGCGTCTTCCTAAATCCGGCCACATCCAGATGCAAAAACCAATGCACGCCGGTCGGCACTTGTTTGGCGTCAAACTCCCCCGCCCGCGCGCTGCCCACCACGCTGGCGGCCAGAAGGAATGCGATAAAATAAGTCTTCATTTTGTGTGTGGTTTTGGGCCATTGGCCCGTCCATGCGATGTCGATACCGGATACGCCGAGTAGGGTATTTGGTTACAGGAAGGGGATGAACGGCAGGGCGGCCGGGGTCAATTCTCGCCGGCCAGTTTCGCCTCCAGCACAGCCACCTTGGCCTTGAGCTCCTGCATTTCCTCATCCCGCTGCTCAAAGGCGGTGGCGGTCATCTCGCTCATCTTGGCCATGGCATCCGCCAGTTGCATTAGCTGTTCCTCAATCTGCTCGTTGGTCAAGCTCATGGCGGCAGTGGAACATATCGGGCTGGAAAGGGGAAGGTTTTTGAAATGCCCAATGACCAAAACCCAAGGCCCAAGGAAATTCCCAATGACCAACACGGGGAGCCATTATTGGGGTTTGGGTATTCCTTGGGTTTTGGTCAATGGATATTTGGGATTTAAATGGGACACCCAATGTCCCTCCTGTTGTGCCAAGCTGTTTTCGTCATGAGTTGCAGGGCGAAAACAGGTTTAGGAACACAAAAAGAAAATGGAGCGAGTGATGGGCCTCGAACCCACGAC
>CAZJRV010000081.1:525-11566 GCA_964548235.1 uncultured Verrucomicrobiota bacterium | reverse complement strand
ACCAAGTTTTTGCACGAAGGCGGCAGCTTCTTTGATTTGCCCGGCTCCATTCGGCTGGACAACATTGCCTCGCTTATCAAGGTGGGTCTGGGCAACATCCCGCTCGTCGGTTATCTGATGCAGCAAGGCACCCAAAGCATGACCACCCGCATGCGCGAACTGCAGAATTTTTTCCCCGACGCCCGCGCCGAAGACTGGGAACTCATCGACGCCGGTATCCGCGTGCAAGCCATCAAAAAGGAAGACGGCGACGCCGGCATCGTGCACTTCGGCACCGAGGTAATTTCCGACCAAGACAAAACCCTTTCCGCTCTGCTCGGCGCCTCGCCCGGTGCGTCCGTTTCAGTAAACATCATGCTAGAAATTGTGCGCGATTGTTTCGGCCATCTCCTCGAGACCGACGAAGGCCAAGAGCGCATGAAAACCATGATCCCCACCTACGACGAAAAACTCATCGATGCAAAAATGGCCGACCGCCAAGCCACCCTCAGCGAAGAAGCTGAGAAATCTTTGCAACTCATTTGAACCGATGGGAACCCACTCTGTGTTCGTTCAGAGCCCAAAATAAGATTGGTTTCACAGCTCCATTTCCATTAGCCTATTCCTATGACAGGCATTTCATATATGGTGGATGAGGCTGGCCGCAAGACGGCGGCGGTGGTTGACCTGCGTCGGCACGGCAGTGCTTGGGAGGATTTTTATGATGGCCTGATGGCTGACACCCGCGCCAAAGAGCCGCGCGAAAGCCTCACAGTTGTCAAGCGTCGCCACGCCCGCCGCAAGGCCAATGGCTGATTACACAATCAGCTTCGCACGCTCGGCTCGTAAGGAATTGGAAAATCTTCCGGTCGCCATCGCAGATCGTGCCTTGGGCCGCATCGAGAAACTTGCCGCCGACCCTCGCCCGCGTGGCGCAACCAAACTTCGGGGCAGCAAAAGTCTTTGGCGCATTCGAACTGGCGACTATCGCATCATCTTTTTCATCGATGACAAAGCAGAGGAAATTGACATCACCCACATCCGTCACCGACGGGATGTCTATCGAGATGTTTAAGAATGAGCACCTCACTTCGCATTGGCATTGAGATTGGCGGCACGAAGCAGCAACTCGTGGCCGGTGATGCGAATGGCAACATCATTGACCGCTGTCGCTTCAGAGTGGACGCCACCGGCGGCGGGCCAGCCATTCGCGAACGCATTGCAGAGGAACTGCCCAAGCTCATTGCCGCGCACAAACCCGAACGCATCGGCGTGGGCTTCGGTGGGCCGGTAGATATCGCGAAGGGTACGGTTGCCGTTTCGCACCAAGTCGAGGGCTGGAGCGGTTTCCCCCTGCGCAATTGGCTGCACGAACTCACGGACCTTCCGGTCGTCATCGAAAATGACGCGAACACCGCTGCCCTCGCCGAGGCATTGTGCGGCGCCGGGCGCGGATTCAATCCTGCCTTTTACATGAACATGGGCAGCGGCGTCGGCGGCGGCCTCGTGATCGATGGAAAGATTTATCACGGCGACACTCCCGGCGAAGTGGAGGTCGGCCATCTACGCCTCGATCCCGACGGCACCACCGTCGAGGACCGCTGTTCCGGCTGGGCCGTCGACCGCGCCATCCGTGCCGCCCTCGGCGCAAATCACGACAGCCTGCTCACCAACCTATGCGGGGACAAGCCCGGCGGCGAAGCCAAGCATCTCACCGAAGCCCTCGCCCAAGGCGACCCATTGGCTCACGAAATTCTTGAAACTGTCAGCCGCGATCTTGCATTCGCCCTGTCGCACGTCACGCACCTGTTCCACCCCCAAGTCATCACCCTCGGCGGCGGCCTGTCTCTGATTGGCGAACCCTTCCGCAAAAGCATCGAACAACAACTACCCAAATACCTGATGGAGATTTACGGCCAAGGCCCCGAAATCAAACTAGCCGAGCTCGGCGAAGACGCCGTGCCGGTCGGAGCGTTACTGCTCTGACTTGCAACTGCATTGAATCGATCATATATTTGTCCCATGCAGTTGCGGAAACAGCGCGTTAAGCTTGCGTTTGAGGCGGTTAAGAATGCTGTGGGTTGCTATTTTGTGGCCTTGCTGTTGACGTCGATGATTCTGGATGGTGGACAGATGTTTCGCGGCGTGTTGATGCTGGCGGGAATTCACTGCGCCATTTCGATTTATATTTTTACCGCCCGTTTCAACCGCATGACGCGCGGGGATTACATGGTGGTGTCCCTCGGCTTGTTCAGCGGCTCTTCGTCGACGCCTTCGTTTTGGTTTTCGCGCAAGCGCCACAAGTTAGTTAGCAAATAAAAATCCATGACGACTGTTGATCAATTGCGCGAATTGCCCGTGGAGGATCGCCTTCAGATTGTTGGCGATCTTTGGGATTCGATTGCGGAGATAGTTCGACTCTCAAGTTGACTCCGGCTCAAATATCGAAGCTGGATCGGCGGCTGGATGACTTGGAGAAAAATCCAAACGAGGGCCGGTCGTGGGAGGAAGTGCGTGCGGATTTTGAAAAACGGTTGCACTCCGCCAAACTCTATTTGAAAAACCAACCATGCTGAGTTGATGATGATATTTCGATGACCGCTGAACAAATTACTGATGAAGCAATGACTTTGACGCCGGAAGAAAAAGTGCAGCTTGCGGATCAACTGGTGGCAAGCATCGGTGAAACGGCCGATCAGGTTTTGCACAGCAATTGGGCGGAAGAGGCCAAGCGCAGGCGTGATGAAGTGCGCGTCGGTGATGTAACGCCAATTCCAAAAGGCGAGGCAATGGCTCGAGTGCGCCGGGCGATTTAAGCTACCTCGTCCTTGCCGTAGAATTTCACGCCGCGTTCGATTTTTTCGCGATTGTTTTCTTGGCGCCAGTCGTTGGTGTCGCGGAGGCTGTAGACGCAGCCGCAGTATTCCTGTTGGTAAAATTCCTCACGCTTGGAGAGTTCGATCATGCGGGCGGCGCCGCCTTGTTTGCGCCAGTTGAAGGTCCAGTAGGTCATGTCATCCCAGCGCGCGGCGGCGCGGGTACCGCTGGCGTTGATCTGGTCCATGTTTTTCCAGCGGGAAATGCCGAGGGTGCTGCTGATTAGATTAAACCCGTGCTCGGCGGCGTACAGGGCGGTGCGTTCGAAGCGCATGTCGAAACAAACGGTGCAACGCGCGCCGCGTTCGGGTTCCTGTTCTAGCCCGCGCACACGCTCGAACCAGTTGTCCGTATCGTAATCGGCATCCACAAACTGCATGCCGAGCTTTTCTGCGTAGCGGATGTTTTCCTCCTTGCGCAGCTCGTATTCGGTGCGCGGATGGATGTTGGGGTTGTAAAAGAAAATCGTCGTTCCAATCCCGCTTGCCGCCATCGCATCCATCACTTCGCCCGAGCACGGCGCGCAACACGAGTGCATGAGAATGCGCTGCTCGCCATTGGGGGTTTCCAATTGTGGGCGCTCGTAATTTTTCAGAGTCAGGTCAGCCATGCTAATGTTTGCGCGTCATGAACATCCGCTTGTGTCCATTGCGCGGGTTAAAAATCGTGTAGCTTCTGCCATTGGCAGCGACGGACATTTTCAGCGTGAACGCCTTGCAATCTTTTGGTCCGGTGAGGTTGCCAATGAATTTGTCTGCGGCATTATTTTTGGTGCCATCTTCGCGAAGATTTTTGTGCACCTGATACATCGCCTTGATGGAAGGCGTGCCGATGAGAGCGGCAAAGGCGGTGGGCGAGCAGCCTTTGGTGTGGCCGTTGTTCATCACACTCACGGTGGGGGCCACGCTCTTAATCAGCACAGGGTTGTTGCTGGTGGCCAGCCCGTGATGGTTTACCTGATAGACATCCACCGTGCCGACGCGGTTGACCGGCTGCACCAATTTGGCCTCCATGTTCCAAGTGAGATCACCGCAATCGAGAAAACGAAATCCGCCTATAGTGACCAGCGACGCCACGCTGTTGGCGTTGTCGGACAAATCCTCAGGCATGGCGGGTACGCTGCCGGCCAATGGATTTTTTTTTGCGCTTTTGGGAGCAGCAATGAATTTTCGCGCAGCGGCCACGAAGGTGAGTTCCACGCGGGCCGTGTTCAAAATTTGCAATAGCGGCAATGTGTCCCCCGGCTTCACCACTGTGCGACCCTCCACTTTCATTTTTTTGTACGGACGCACCTTGAGGATGAAGGCCGGGTCCTGTCGATTGCGGTCGGGGTTTCGCACGGGGATGCCGTTGTCGTACACCTTGCCGATTGGCATTAACTGGCTAAGCACCGCCGCGCCGCCAAAATGATCGCCGTGAAAATGGGTGGTGATGAGGAAATCAATCTTCTTCAACTTCGCCTGCTTCGTGGCTACCTCATGGATGCGCCCGGCATCGCGGGTGCCGGGGTTTCCGCTGTCGATGAGGATGGACTGGCCGGCGGGCGTCACAATCAACGTCGCCGCGCCGCCCTCCACGTCCACCCAGTAGACATCCAGCGTCTTTTCAGCGTGCACAGGCGAGGCCATCGTCAGCCCAGCCAACAGCGCGATTAATAAATGCTTCATCGCGGCCATCATTCACATCACGCGAAAAAATGCAATCGGATTGCCCGGATTCAGTCCGATAAAATGCTGGCCAATTCGAACCTCATTAGGCAAGGTTTCCGAATGAAAGTGAACTTGATTTCCAAACTCATCCTCACCCTCTTCGTTGCCGGCGGTTTATTCCTCGGCTGCGGCGGCGAACACGGCCATGATCATGACCACGATCACGATGGTGACGGCAAACCCGACCACGGTCCCGGCGAGCATCAGGACGGCGGCGGCAAAAAAGAAGGCGCTTCAGTTGCCGACGATTATCCGCTCAAAACCTGCGTGGTTTCCGGCGAGGAACTGGGCGGAGATCATGGCGAAGCATTTGTGTTTCTCCATGAAGGACGCACGGTGAAATTCTGCTGCGAACCCTGCAAGGAAGATTTCCTCGAGGAGCCTGCCAAATACATCGCCATGATTGACGCCGCGAAAGAAGGCAAGACACCCGCACCCACCCCTGAAGAGGGAAAATCCGATGAGGGTGAAACAAAGGAAGGCGAAGACAAGTAGCCTGAAATCTTACAACCAAAAGGCTATAATAAATTCAAACAAGGGGCTCCAAATAAGCGCTCCTTTTTTATTTCAAATACCGGAAATCCACGCTGGCGTACAGTCCGTGGAAAATTTGGGGCCACGCCTTGGCTGGGTCATTTTCAGCGGCGAGATAGTTGAGGATAATTTGGCGTTCGCGCGCGCCGGGGTTGCGACCGAGGGACCGACGGTACGCTTGAAGAATGCGCGCGTCATCGTTTGGAAGACGGTCAGAAAGAAGACGTTTGGCCGCAGCATCCGATTGCGCCCGGACAAACGGGCTGTTCATGAGGTAAAGCGCCTGCGTGGGCACACTGCTGGTGGTTCGGCTGCCAACGACCAGGTTGGGGTCAGCAAAATCAAACACCGCCAAGATTTCCAGCGGCGTGTTGCGAAAAACCGGCACGTAAACACTTCGCCGTTTGCCGTCAAACGAATATCCATATTCGATGGTCGTTCCGGGCTTGATGGTTGCACCCCCCACTTTCAGGTCAAGCTGACCGCTAATGGAAAGCACCGCATCGCGAATGGCCTCGGCCTGCAGTCGTCGACGGTTTTGACGCCAGTACAGTTTGTTTTCCAAATCAAAAATGGATTGGGAATGGAGTGTCGGCGCGGTATGGCTCGATAATTGATAAACGCGCGAGAGGACAATTTCGCGGATAAGTTTTTTCACCGACCATCCCTGCTCGACAAAACGCGAGGCAAGATGATCCAACAACGCCTGGTTGGTCGGTAACCGCCCCATGTGGCCAAAATTATCCACGCTGGAAACAATCCCTTCTCCAAACAAATGCTGCCATACGCGATTCACAAACACGCGTGCGGTGAGCGGATGCTTCGCGCTGGCGAGCCAGTCGGCCAGCTCGGCGCGGCCGCTCGCTTGGGCGGCAATCTTCGGCGCGGGGCTGCGGTGCAGCACGCGGATGAAACTGCGCGGCGTCTTGGTCCCGGCGTTGTGGGCATTGCCGCGGATGGCGATTTGGATGTCGCGTGGTTTATCCGCCTCATCAGCGGCGATGATTTGCGGCTGCCTCACGGCGGCTTTTTGCAGCGCCTTCAGCTCGGCCTCCATTTTTTTCAACATTGCCTGTCCGGATTTGCCTTCCGGCTTTGGCGTAGGCGTTGCGGTTTTCGGCGCGTCCTGAGGTAGGAATTGCACCGCATCGACAATGACGTGTTGCGTGGTGCCCTTCGTGGAAATCACCACCGCCTCCCATTCGCCCACCAGAAAATCATACGTGCCCAGCGAGATAAAGTGGTTGTCAATCGGTGGGCGCTTGGTTTGGTTGATGTACTTGGTCACTTCACCATCCGCGTGCCGGATGAGTACAGGCACCTTGCCGGCGCGATTGCTGCCCTGGGTGTAGGCCACGCGCACCTCAAACTTGCCGTCCTCAGGAATCTTCACCGTGAACGCCGCGGACTTCGCTCCTTTGCCGATCGCGCCATCATGAATGTAATTTTTGCCGACATAATTTTTTGCGTGCGTAGATTGCGTCCATTCGCCTGTCAGCTTTGCCTGCAAATCATCCACTACAATGCCCGGCAACGCCGCGACCGCCACCGGCGAGGAAGCACTCAATCCCAATTGCTGCTTGAGCGCGGCAATCTCCTTTTGTTTCGCGCTAATCTCCCCTGCCTGTTTTGCCGCCCGCGCCTTTTCCTCCACCGAAAACGGCAGCGGGCGCTTGTTCCACGTGGAGACGTTGCTGTGAACCACCACCTTCGTGCTTTTGAAAATGCCTGCCATTCCGTAGTAATCCTCCGTTCGGATGGGGTCGAACTTGTGGTCGTGACAGCGGGCGCAGCCGATGGTGAGTCCCATGAACGCCTTGCCCATCGTGTCGAGTTGTTCGTCCACGATATCCATTTCCAGAACCGTTTTGTCCTGCAGCTCGTAGTTGGTGGGGCCGAGCAGCAAAAATGCCGTGCCGGTGAGCCGCTCGCGCCGTTGCGCCACGGTGCCCCCTTCGATGAGGTCGCCCGCGATTTGTTCGCGGATGAAATCCGTGTATGGCTTGTCGGCGTTGAACGCATTCACGACGTAATCGCGATAACGCCATGCCTCCTTCATCAACAACGTCCGTCCGCCACCGGTCGATTCCGAAAAGCGCACCACATCCAGCCAATGCCGCCCCCAACGCTCGCCGAAGTGCGGGCTGGCCAAGAGCATATCGACGGTATTTTCGATTGCCGAATTACGATTTGCGATTCCGGCTTTCTCGAACGCCGCCATCTGCTCCGGCGTAGGCGGAAGACCGATGAGGTCGAAGTAAATGCGCCGCAACAAAGTGAGATCATCCGCATCCTGCACCGGTCCAATGCCTTTCGCCTCCAACGCGGCGAGCACGTGGCGGTCGATGCCGTTGCGCGCCCACGCTTTGTTTTTAAGATTTGGCTCGGCTGGTTTTTTTACAGGCTGAAACGCCCAAAATTTCCGCGCCGCCGCGAGGTCCAATTCCTTTTCCTCCGCCGAGGCCTCGCTGGTGGTGCGCGGGTCGGGCGCGCCCATGGCAACCCACTTTTCAAAATCCGCAATCTGCGCCGCCGTCAGTTTTTTCTTCGGCGGCATTTGCAGGTGCGCATCCGTGTGCCGGATCGCCTGGATGAGCAGGCTCTTCCCCACCTGCCCCGGGACAATCGCCGCACCGGTTTCCCCGCCCTTTTGCCAGCCACCCCGCCAGTCCAGCCGAAGCTCGCCCTTTATTTTCTTCTCCGCGCTGTGGCACTTGTAACATTCGCTCACCAGCACGGGCCGGATTTTCTTCTCAAAAAACTCCACGCCCACCGAATCCGCTGCCCAAGCCACGCTGGAGGAAAAAAACAATGCTGTGAAGAGGCGATGCATTTCCAGAATTATGACACGCGAATGGAAAAAGGCGAGGTTGGAATTTGGGTTGAAAAAATTCGAGGTGGATCTCGTCCTTTATAATCCGTGCCCATCCGTGGAATCCGTGTCTCACTCCAACGTCCGCACACGCAGCTGGCGAAACTTCACCGTGCCGCCTTTGCCGTGGTGCTGGATGCCAAAGCGGCCCTTGAGCGATTGACGGTGCTCCACTTCGGCGATGAGCTTGCCATTGAGCCACGTGCGAATGCGCGGACCTTTGGCTTCCACACGAAAGTGATTCCATTCCTCCGGCTTGAAAAGCCCTTTCACTTTTTTCCGATACGCAGCCGTTTGCTCCACGCCCTTCGGGTACAGCCAGCCGCCCATGCCGATGCCGTACAAGCCGGCCGGCTTGGTGCGGTCAATCTCGCATTGGTAGCCGCGCGGCTTGCCTTTGTCGCCAATCAGCCGAAACCCAAGGCCGGAATTGAACCCCTTGTAGTCGGTGGGAATTTTCACTTCCAGTTCCGCCACAAAATCGTGCATCTGCAATTCGCTGACCACCCACACGTTGACCTTCGAAAATAAATGCAACTCGCCATCAATCGCCTTGAATGATTCCACCTTCGCCCGCGGCATCCAGCCTTTGGTTGTCTTGCCATCAAAGAGCGGCGTCCAGTCAGGTTTATCTTCCGCCAACAACACAGGCACGGCGGTGGCCAACAACAAACAGAATGTTCGGAACATCCGCGAAGCCTAGTGGCACGGCGCGTTTATGCCAAAAGAAAACGGCGCAACCACGCGGCCGGCTCTTCGCGGTGCGGCGGCTGCTCCAGGCTGGCGAGACCGGTCTGGAAGGTAAGCGGCTCGATGATAGCCTCGCGTGACTCAATAAGCGCACGCAGGTATCGCCGCGAATATTCCGGATGCGGCTGCATGGCGAGGATGTGGTCGCCGATGGCAAACATCGCATTCGGGCAATGGCCGGTGCTGCCCAGCAGACGCGCGCCCGGCGGCAGTTGCTCGACTTGATCCTGATGCGTGAAGAGCATCCGCACGCCGGCGAGCGGCGGCTGCATCCACGGCTCCTCAGCAGTGGTGGAGGTGATGGCAATCTCCTGCACGCCAATGCCCCAGCCGCGCTTGCTGCGCCGCACTTCGCCGCCCAGCGCCTGGGCGATCATTTGGTGCCCGAAACAAATGCCAACGGTCTTGCGTTTGTCAGCGTGCAGGGCTGCAATGAAATGCTGAAAGTTTTTTATCCAGTCGAGATCCTCAAATACCGAAGCCCGCGCTCCGCTGGTGAGCCACGCATCACATTCGCCAGTGTCGGTGGGCAGCTCGCCTTCCCACACGCGATAAACTTGCAGCTCGGCATCAAGGCCGGTTTGCCCGAGCAGATGCGTGAACATCTCCGGAATGCCGCCGTCGATGCCGTGAAACTCAGGCATCACAAAGTCGCACTTGAGCAGGCCAATCTTCATAGCGCCTCTTGATAAACCGCCGCGAGGTCGTCACGGGTGACGGGGATGAGGTTGGTGGCGTGGCAGGGGTCGGCGAAGGCTTCGTCGGCGAGAGGGGCAAGGTTGTCTGCTGTGATGCCGTAGTTTTGCAAACCAAACTGGATTCCCAATTCTTCAAACCAAGTCCGCGTTTCGGCGGCCAATGAATTGCGGGTGCGTCCAGCTTCGGCGAAGAGGGCGCGGATGGTTTGGATGCGTTGGCGTTGGGCGGCGGTCAAATCGGCGGATTCGATGAAGGCCATGGAGTCGGGAAGCATCAGCGCATTGGCCAAGCCGTGGTGGGTGCCGTGGCGGGCGGAGAGCGGATGGGCCAATGAATGCACCATGCCGAGGTCTTTTTGGAACGCCACCGCGCCCATGCTGGCGGCCATTTGCATTTGGGCGCGGGCATCGAGATTTTGGCCGTTGGCAACCGCGTCGCCCAAGTGCGCGAGGCAAAGGCGGATGCCTTCGAGCGCCACGCCATCGGCCATCGGGTGATACACCGGCGCGAGGTACGACTCGAGGCAGTGGGTGAAGGCATCGATGCCCGTGGCCGCCGTGAGGTGCGGCGGCAAGCCGGCGGTGAGCGTGGGCTCCAGCACGGCAATGGTGGGCATCAGCGGCGGCGCGACGAAGAGCGTTTTGCGGCCGGTGGCGTGCATCGTGATGACGGCACCCCGCCCCACTTCGCTGCCGGTGCCGGCGGTGGTGGGCACGGCGTACATTGGCGGGAGGTCGCCGGAGATTTTTGCGCCGCCATTATCGAGAATAGAATACTGCGCGAGTGGTGCGGGATGGCTCGCAAAGAATCGAATGACCTTTGCCACGTCCATCGCACTGCCGCCGCCCAGCGCGGGCAAGCCGTCGCATTCGTGCTCATTGTAAAATGCCGCGCCGGCTTCCACATCCGCCTCAATGGGGTTGGGATGCACGCCGTCGAAAATCTCAAATGCAGCACCGCTCCCTGCCAATCCCGCCAATGCCTGCTCCACCACGCCCGCTTTTACCAAACCGGGGTCGGTCACGAGCATCAGCTTTTTTTCCGAGATGCGTTCGGCCAACTCCGCCAACGCGCCTTCGCCGTGGAGGATAGTGGTGGGAAAACTGAATTGGTTGAATGTCATTTTAATTTAGTGGCCATTTGGAGTGCGCCGGCAAGCGCGGCGGCGGCGCTTTCGAACGACATTCGAAAAGCGGTGTCGCGCTTCGCTTGCCACCGCACTCCAAAATGCGCCTTCATCAAATTATTTCAAAATAACGCTGCAACTGCCAGTCGGTCACGTGGCGTTCGTGCTCGCGGACTTCCCAGTCGCGAGAGGCGATGAAGTGCTCGACGAATTCCCCACCGAACAACTCGCGGGCCTCGGCGGATGCAGCGAGGTCGCGGATGGCATCACGCAGGTTGGTGGCGAGCTGGCGCTCGGGCGGTAGGGCGGCTTCTCGTTCGTAGGCATTGCCGGTCAAGGGTTCGCCGGGGTCGAGCTGCTGCTCGATGCCCAGCAAACCCGCGCCTAGGCTGGCGGCGGCGATGAGGTACGGATTGGCATCCGCCGGGCCAATGCGGAATTCGACCCGCTGTGATTTTTGTGATCCCGTGATGACGCGCAGTGCGGTGGTGCGGT
>CAZJRV010000081.1:0-515 GCA_964548235.1 uncultured Verrucomicrobiota bacterium | reverse complement strand
ATCCACGCCCCACGCCGCGGCAGTCGGTGCCCACGCGCCTTTGACGAGCCGCGTGTAGCTGTTAATCGTCGGCGCGCACAGGCTGAGGAATGGTTTCAGGAATTTCTGTTGGCCGGCGATGTAGTGCCGCATCAAGTCGCTCATGCCATGCTCAGCCTTGGCATCGTGGAAAACGCCATTGCCCCCGGCATCGACCAACGACTGGTGCACATGGCCGCTTTGGCCGGGGTAATCCATCGACCACTTGGCCATGAACGTGGCGGTGAGGCCGCGTTTGTTGAAGAAACTTTTCGCAAACGTCTTGAACAACGCCGCCTTGTCCGCCGCGCGCAGGGCGTCGTCCACCGCGATGGCTCCCTCCCAAACGCCCGGGCCGGTTTCGCAGTGGAGCCCCTCGAGCGGGAAATCCATCGCGATGCAGTAATCCATGAATTCATGAAAAAGGTCCGCGTGGGCGGAGTTGCGAATGACGGAGTAACCGAAGTTGCCGGGGCTGAGCGGCGTGAGGTCGCGAT
>CAZJRV010000080.1:0-11731 GCA_964548235.1 uncultured Verrucomicrobiota bacterium | reverse complement strand
CACGGGGCGTGACTGGATCGATGAGAACAACTCCAAGGTGCACGAGGTGGGCGAGTTTTTGTTTAGCAAAGCCACGCGCAAGCCGGCGCGCTGGGTGTTGGCGGTACCGGCCGAATCGGAGATTAAATCTGTCAAGGATTTGCAGGGCAAACGCATCGCCACCGAAGTGGTGGGCCTCACCAAGCGTTGGCTCAAAAAGAACGGCGTGAAAGCTGAGGTGGAATTTTCCTGGGGCGCAACTGAAGTGAAGGCGCACGAATTGGTGGACGCCATTGTGGAGGTGACTGAAACCGGCAACAGCCTGCGCGCGAACAACCTGCGAATCGTGGAGGAGTTGATGAGCAGCACGCCACGCTTGATCGCCAACAAGGACGCGTGGAAAAACAAATGGAAGCGCCAGAAAATTGAAACGATGGCCATGCTGCTGCGCGGCGCGTTGGATGCCGAGGCGATGGTGGGCTTGAAGCTGAACATTGAGCAGGCGAATCTTGAAAAAGTTTTGAAAAAACTGCCCGCGCTGCGGGATCCCACCGTCAACGAACTAAGCCAAACCGGCTGGGTTGCCGTGGATACCGTCATCGAAGAACACGTGGCCCGGGAGATCATCCCCAGCCTCAAGGCGGCCGGCGCGGAAGGAATCATTGAATATCCACTGAATAAAGTGGTATACTAAACCCTCTCAAGAACAGAGACACAAACCAATGGGATCGTTAAAGAAACGACGCAAATCCAAAATCAACAAGCACAAGCGGCGCAAGGCCTCGCGGGCCAACCGCCACAAGAAGCGCAAGTGGCAAAAGTAGGCTAGCGCCTTCGCACTTGCAATTCGCCCATCCCGGGCGTGCCCCAACTGCCCCAGATTGAGGGGCCTGATTAATATGACGAATCGAAACCAATTCATGGTCTTCGCGGGCATTTTTGTGTTCGCTGGCTGCGCCGGCCCTGGCGCAACCTCCAATGCGGAATCCGCCGATCTGACCGCGACCCAGCAATCATCTCATCAACCCGTAACCGCACCTGCGCCGCCTGAGGAAAAGCCAGATCCCGAGGCGCAGCGGATTGAAGAGGAGGCTGCTATTGACCGGAAGATCCGCTCACTGGCTCATTATGCCGCCGGCACCGCCGCCATGGAGCGGGGACAGCGTGCCGAGGCAATTAAAGAATTCGAACAAGCCGCACTCGCGGATCCCACCAATGAAAAAATAGTTCTCGAAGTGGTGCAATTGCTACTGGCCCAAAAGCAGTTCGACAAGGTGCTGGCATTGCTTGTCAAAGCTACTGCTCATCCCAAGGCAACCGTCAAGATGCACGCGCTGCTTTCGACTGCATATCTTCAAAAGAACAAACTCGCTCTCGCCCGCATCGCCGCCGAAAGCGCCATCCGAAAAGATTCCGCCTCCATTCTTGGATACAAAACCCTCTTGCAGGTGTACCGAAAAGAAATGGCAGATGGCGCCAAGCGCCTGCCCCAGATGCGCAAAACGCTCGACAAGGCGTTTGCGCAGAAAAAGCCTAACACCGCGTTTCAGGTGGAATTGGCGCTGATGGGCGCAGGATATCTGGAGCTGGACCAATCCGCCGCAAAAGAACTGAAGCCGCGAATCCATAAGCTGCTCGACGAAGCGTGGGAAACCAAACCCAAGGTTCCTTTGATGATCGAACAAATTGGGCGCGGCTACCGCATGATCGGCGCCCGCAAGGAGGCGGCCATCGTCACGGAGGCACTGCTCAAGGCCCTCCCGGGCAACCCTGCCGTGCTGATGCAGTTGGCGCAGGATTTGATTCTCACCGGCAAACTCAAGGAAGGGCGAATGCATCTCGAGGCGATCCTGAAGATGAATCCCCGTGCCTGGCGCGCACACCAGCTGCTGGCCGCCGTGGCGATGGGCGAGGATGAATTCGCCACTGCCGCGAAGCATTACCGCGAGGCTATCAAGCTCAACCCGCGTATCGAGCAGCTTTATTTCGATTTAATCTCCGCACTGCTATCGGATGAGAAGAGTGATGAGGCGGCAAAGGTGCTGGACTTGGTGAAGCGGAAATTCAGGTCAAACTTTTTGCAGTTTTATTTCGCGGCAATGATAGCACTGGAAAAACGGAATTATGACCTAGCCTTGGAGGAATTGCGCCACGCAGAGGACAATGCCCAAAAAACAGACAAGACTCGGCTCAATCACATCCTGTATTTCCAAATGGGCACCACCGCCGAACGCGCCGGCAAGTACAAGGACGCAGAAAAATATTTCCGCCAATCCATTGCGAAAAAACCGGATTACGCCACGGCATTGAACTACCTAGGATATATGTGGGCCGATCGTGGTGAAAACCTGGACGAAGCCATCGAACTCATTGACCGCGCCTTGAAAGAAAGCCCGGAAAATGGGGCGTACCTTGACAGTCGCGCGTGGGCGCTATTTAAGCAGGGCAAGACCAAGGAGGCGCTCGACTGGCAGCTCAAGGCGCTAAAGCACACCGAGGAGGACGATGCGGAGATTTTCCTGCACCTTGGCGAAATGTATTTGAAACTCAAGCAAACCAAAAAGGCCCGCGAATTCCTCAACAAAGCCGCTGCCATCAAGGACACCATGCCTGATGTGAAAAAGCGCATTCAGGATGTGATCAAGCAACTTCCCTGACACTTGTGGCATCACCCACATTGGCACGCAAATTATGATCAAGGTAACGAACCTGCGAAAAACATTCGGCGCGAATGTCGCCGTGGACAGCATCAGCTTCAACGTGAACCAGGGCGAAGTGCTCGGCTTCCTCGGCCCCAATGGCGCGGGCAAATCCACCACCATGCGGATGATCACCGGCTACCTCGTGCCTGACGAGGGCAGCGTGACTGTGGGTGAATTCGACATCGTGGAATCCCCCGAAAACGCCAAGTCGCTCATTGGTTATCTGCCGGAAAATGCACCGAGCTATCCGGATATGACCGTGCAGGGCTTCCTGCGTTTTGCCGCGGAGATCCGCGCCCTGACCGGAACCCGGCGCGACACAGCTGTGGATGCAGCGATTGACACCTGCTCTCTCCAGCCCGTGAAGCATCAGGGAATCGACACCCTTTCCAAGGGGTTCCGCCACCGCACTTGCCTCGCGCAATCCTTGCTGCACAATCCTGAAGTGCTGGTGCTCGATGAACCGACTGATGGATTGGACCCGAACCAAAAACACGAAGCCCGTCAGCTCATCAAACGATTGGGCGAAACGAAGGCGGTGATTTTTTCCACCCACATTTTGGAGGAAGTGGATGCCGCCTGCTCGCGCGCCATCATCATCGACAATGGCAAGATCGTCGCCAATGGCACGCCGGATGAATTAAAGGCGAAAACGAAGTCCGGCCGACTGGACGATTTGTTTCGCGAACTCACAATGACCGACGCCCAAGCAAAGGAGGCCGCCTAAATGAATTCCCCTTTGCGTAATATTTTCACCCTCGCCAAGCGTGAATTTTCCGGCTACTTCGCCACGCCGGTGGCTTACGTGTTCCTTGTCATCTTCCTTTTGATGACAGGCTTTTTCACGTTCATGCTCGGGATGGATTTGTTTGACCGCAATCAAGCTTCACTCGAATCATTTTTCACGTGGCATCCGTGGTTGTATTTATTCCTCGTGCCGGCCGTGGCTATGCGTTTGTGGTCCGAGGAAAAACGCACTGGCACTCTGGAGCTTTTGCTCACGTTGCCCATTACGGCGTGGCAGGCGGTGTTGGCAAAATTCATCGCCTCTTGGGCTTTCCTCGTGCTGGCGCTGGCACTGACTTTTCCGGTGTGGATCACCGTGAACAAACTTGGCTCGCCCGATAATGGTGCGATCTTTTGCGCCTACATCGGCAGCGCGCTCATGGCGGGTGCCTACCTCGCCATCGGTTGCATGACTTCCGCGCTTACGCGAAATCAAGTGGTCAGCTTTATTTTGTCCGTGGTCGCCTGTTTGTTCACCATTCTGGCCGGGTTCGCACCGGTCACCAATTTCATGACTGGTATTTTTCCCAACAACCCCGGCGTGGTGGAGTTTGTGGGCAACCTGAGCGTGATCACCCATTTTGAGTATTTCCAGCGCGGGGTTCTGGATTTCCGCGATTTGCTTTTCTTTGTTTCGGTGATCGGGTTTGCCTTGTTTGGCACCAGCATCATTGTACGCAATGCGCAGGAATCGCGCAGCGCAGGAAACTTTTCCTATTCCATCGGGTTCATTGCCATCAGCGCCTGCATTCTACTGGGCCTCAATGCCATGTCGACGAATCTCCGCTGGAAATCGGACCTCACGGAGGGGAACATTTATACTCTCTCCAGCGGCACCCAAAACATCCTGTTGCGATTGACCGATGAGCGGGGTTCCGAAAAGGATGCGTTCCAGCTTGAGATTCGCCTGTATCAAACCCGCGATCAACGCGTGCCCAATAATTTAACCCGCTACGCCAAGCGCGTGGCGGATATGCTCAAGGAATACGAACAGGAAGCCGCCGCGTTGGGCAAAGCCGCCACACCGCCGATTGTTTTGCGCCGCATAAACGTGCAGCCCGATTCAACCGAGGAAGACCAGGCCGCCAAGGATAACATTGAGAAATTCAACATCGGCCCGACGGAATTTGCCTATCTCGGCCTGTCGCTCAGTTATGCGGAGAAGACCGAGAAAATTGATCTGCTCGTTTCCGGGCAGGGGGGGCGCTCCATGTCATTGCGCTCGGAGGTGACGCTGGAGTACCAGATTTCCCGCGCCATCACGCGCCTGTTGAAACCGGATACCGATCGCGTGGTGATCGGTATCATGGCACCCCCCAGCGTGCAGATGATGGGCGGACTGCCCCACGGCATCCCGCCCCAAATGGCCATGCAACGCGGCATGCAACCCAGTCCGCCTTGGGCCTTGGTTCAATTGTTGAGAAAGGAATATGATGAAATTCGCACAGTGGATTTCGGTTCCGGAATTTCCAGGAATGAGAAGAGTGAAGAACTGCCCTTGAAAGACAGCGGCATCGACATGCTGCTGGTCGTTCATCCGCAGAACATCAGCGAGCGCGCCCAGTTTGCCATCGATCAATACGTGCTCAATGGCGGAAAATTGGTGGCGTTCCTGGATCCGTTCTACGGTTTTTCCGCCGGCCCAATGGGCGGCTTTGGCCAATCTGAAAATTCTTCCACACTCGGAAAACTGCTCCCCGCGTGGGGCTTGCATTTTGATGACCAGCATGTGATGGCGGACATGGACAACCCGTTCCGAAGGGATCCGCGCGGCTCGGATGTGTGGCCCACGTGGGTTGAGCTGCCCGGCAATAGCCACAGCAAATCCGAAACTGTCACGCAGGATTTGGGAACGGTAAGCGTGCTCCATGCCGGCGCATTCACAGGCAACGCTTCGGACAAGGGGCTGGAGCAGGCGAACCTCTTCAGCACCTCCACCAATGCAATGCGCATCACCACCAAGACTTCGGCCGGGACGGCAACCAACGCCACAACGGTGCTTCCATTGCCGCGCTTCACCGCTGCGCAGGATAAAATTGCACGCACATTCAGGGGTAGCAGCAAGGCCAGCGCGTTGGCGGTGAAACTCACCGGGAAATTCAAAACGGCTTTCCCGGAGGGAGATCCCGAATGGGTTCCTCCCATCGATGCCAATGCCACCCCTCCCAAGGAAACTGCCCTCAAGGTTGTCCGGAAGAATGCCGCACCGGTAGTGGTGCTGGTGGGGGATGTGGACATTTTAAACGATCAACTCGCTGCCCAGCAAATGGTGGATGCATTCGGGCAGTTTGTCGGGTTTCGCAACAGTAATATCACTTTCGTGATGAACCTTGCCGATTATCTTACCGGTGATGATGATCTAATCCGTGTCCGCAGCCAATCCCAGCGCGACCGCCCGCTGGAATTGCTAGACCGCATGATCGAGGAGAAAACGCGCGAAACCCAAAAGCAACTGGAAACACTCAACAAGGCGATCACCACTTCCGAGGCCAAACTGGATTCCTCTGCGGAAGAATATGCATTAAGCCGCAGGAA
The DNA here is from genome assembly GCA_964548235.1 of uncultured Verrucomicrobiota bacterium. Taxonomy (GTDB): domain Bacteria; phylum Verrucomicrobiota; class Verrucomicrobiia; order Limisphaerales; family UBA1100; genus JACNJL01. The sequence continues at coordinate 5,729 of CAZJRV010000080.1, read as the reverse complement.
GTTGCTTGCCACGGCCAGTGTACAGGGCGACCAGCTCATGGTCAGCGAAAAGGAATATCGTGAACTCCAGTCTGCCAGCGAAGCTCTTCAAGCCAAGGTAAAGGACGCCGAGGAAGCCCGTGACGAGGCACAGGCTGCGGTCCGGAAAAAAACCCGCGAATTGCGCGATGAAATTAACGGGCTAAAATTCCGTTTCAAGTGGACTAACATTCTCGTTATGCCCGTGCTGATCACCCTGTTTGGGCTAATCGTAGCCATCAACCGTCACAGGCGTTCTGGAGCCCAATTATGAAAAGCAAGCAACTCATTACCATGTTCGCGCTGCTGGTGGGCACCCTCGCCATGTACCTTCTTTTAAGCCCAAAGGAAAATGATTCCGCCGGTCATCAAGCCGAAACCGGCACCGAACCATTGGCGCACTTGAAGCTCGGCGATATTGCCGCCATAGCCATCACCACCAGCGAAGGCAAGAACACCACCACCGTGCGCATTGAGAAAACCGACGGACGCTGGACCGTGCTGCAACGCGGGGATTACCCCGCCGATACCAGCCGCATCGAGGCCTTGGTGAAAAACCTTACCTCAATGAAAATCCTGCGACGGGTTCCCGCCAGCCAAAAACAACTCGGTCGCCTCCATCTGGATGATCCCGGAACCGGCAAGACAGCGGCAACAAAGGTGGAGCTGTTCACCGCGGAAGGAAAAGCGCTGAAGACAGTTCATCTCGGCAAAGCCATCAACGCGCCTGGAGGGGAAGGGAATACCTCGGCTTTTGGCGGAGGCGGCTTTCCGGATCGACGGTTTGTAATGCTTGACGCCAAGCCCTCCAGTGCGGCAGTGGTGGATCAAACCTTTAGCAACGCCAACACGGATGCGGCGGACTGGATCAATCGCACTGATTTTTTTGACGTGAAAAACGTGCTTTCTCTGGCCGTGGAATACAGCGGCGCGGAGGCCACCAATTCCTGGAAACTCACCCGGGAAAACACCGCCACCAATTGGACTCTCATCGCCGCCCACGATGGCGAAGTGCTGGATCCGGACAAGCTCAATTCATTCGCGCAGCCTCTGCAATCGCCCACCTTCAATGATGTGCTCACGGGCGACGCTGCCAACCTTGGCACCAACGCCACCCGCATCACCCTCGGCACCGAGGATAATTTTACGTACACCCTTACACTTGGTGAACCGAATGCCGATGGCGAATTCCCGATGCAACTCACCCTAACCGCTGACCTGTCAAATGAACGTGTGCCCACAAAAGACGAAAAGCCTGCGGACAAAACCCGCCTCGATACTCAATGGCAAAACCAGCAACAACAACTCAAGATCCGCCTTGCACTGCACCAGATGTATTCAGGCAGGGAATGGACCTTCCTCATTCCGGGTTACACGGTATCAGGCCTGTTAACAAAACGCGACGAGTTGATGGCCGAAAAGCCACTGCCCGGCCCCATAGGCCCAATCAGCCCAATTGGCCCTGTGCCGCCCATTGATCCGGTGCCCACAATTTCTCCGAAGCCGCCCGACCCACCCCAATAATCGCCGCATTCCACTTTGCCCGCATTGACAATGGATGCATTTGATGGTCTATTTGTGTAGCGGAGGCACGCATTATGGCTAATTTGACAAAAATCCTTCTCGGCTTGAACATCGCGGCTGGAGCTGCGGGACTTTTCTTCGGGCTATCAATTATTCCCGGCAAAGTGGGCACCCTCAGTGAACAGGTAAAATCGGAGAAAGACAAGGCGACCACAGCCGTGGGTAAAGCCACAAAATTGGAATCCGAGAAAGCCCAGCTTGTCACCGATTTGTCCACAAAAAACACAGAGGCACAAGACTACAAAAATAAATGGCAAGCGCTCAGTGGCAGTTCGGACCAGCAAACCCGGGACATGGCAAAACTGCAGACAGAAAATCAGGCGCTTCTGGGCGAAAAATCCAGCTGGAATACAGAGCGGGGCAATATGCAGGCGAAAGTTGACGAAGGCACAGTCGCCATGGCCAACCTCAGCACCGCCCAACAGGAAATAGCTACGCTTCAGGCCAAACTAAAAAAACTTACTGATCCCCCAAAGAAACAAAATCCAAAAACCAAGACTAACAAAGGGGGTTTTGTCGGGAAAATAACCAACATCGAGCCTAGATTTGGCTACGTCACCATCAACGTGGGGTCCTCTCAAGGATACAAGGTGAAGGATCGATTCAAGGTATATCACAACAATACACTCGTGGGCGGCGTGGAAATCTATCAACTCGGCCCTTCCGGCCTCGACGCCATCACCCGACCCTACCAAGCCATTGACATCCCGTCCAATGGCAAACTGCAGCGCAATGACGACTTGGTGGAAGTAAAATAAAATGAAAAAATCAGCCACTATCGCATTGGTTTCCTTGCTGCTTCTCTCCCTTGGCTTGAGTGCCTATTTGGTTATGGATCAGATGAAAAAAAAGAAACTCATCTCCACTCAGGGAAAGGATCTGGCCAAACATCTTACTGATATCAAAAATCTGAAGACCCAACACACGGATCTGGATTCTCAATTAAAAGCGGCCAATGAAGCCACCGCCGACGCTGAAAAAGAACACACCAAGTTGAAGTCTGTAAATGAGTTGCTGCAGGTGAAGATTAAAAGCAGGGATGAGGAGCTGCTTGCCAAAGCCAAGGCCCCCAACGAGGAGGCGCTGAAGCTTCAAGAAGATCTCGATGCTCTCAAGGAAATTTCGGACGAAGCAGCAACCGAATTGGCCGCCATGGAAGCCAGGAATAAATCACTCGAGGAACAAGTGACCAATCACCAAAATCAACACCGGGAAAACACAAACGCTCTGGCCGAGGCACAGGCCACGCTGAAACCGTTTCTGGAACTAAACCGGACGCCCGATGAAATCACAAAAGGATTAATGAAGCGCCCGGTGAATATTTCCAAACCGTTGCCTCCGCGCCCGGCCGCTCAGGCGGGCAAAATCACCGAGCCTATCCCTAATCCGGTGCCCAACCCGGTTCCCACAAATCAACCATGAAGAACAAAATCTACAATCTCTTGGCCAGCGCGCTGCTGTGTGGTGCCGGGCTAATGTTGCTCACCCATGCAACGGGCTGCGGCAGCACCAATTCAGAAAAATACTCTGAGTATTCAGAGAATATCTCCGACCGCCCATGGAGCGAACCGCGCGGGTTTCAATACCAAAACTCGAGCGCGGATCGTTAAGCCGGAGAAGATGCCCACCGCGAGGGTGTCACCACCGCATCAAGCCGTACATCGTGGTCCTCGCGCGGGACTGCTTGGATCAGCTGGTGGTCAAATCCCACGCCCACTTTGACCCCTGCCAACTCCAACAACCATCGGTCATAAAAGCCCCGACCACGCCCCAGCCGATGGCAGTCCAAGTCAAATGCAAGGCCCGGGATGATCACCAAATCTACTTCGCGTGCGGGGATTTCTGGCATCCCGGGGGTTGGTTCCAATATGCCAAATCGCCCCGGCAACAGGTTTTCCAAGGATTCTGCGCGTGCCGCTGTATATTTTCGATCTGTGAGGTAACGCGGAAAGCAAAACCGCTTGTCGCCTGACATCAATGCAAGCACGTCCACTTCATCCGGCAGCGGCGCATACAAAAGCACCGTGCCTGCCGTGCGGTAGTCATCCCCTGCGCGCACACGATCGCATACCGCCGCGGAAGCCATCACGCGTTCTTCCGGGCGGATGCGGAAGGAGCTCATTTTTTCGCGCACTTCAGTTTTCTTTCCTTTAATGTCCATCGGACTTCTTGGCTTCAGCCTGCAATGAGCGCCAGTGGAGAACGCGGGCCTTGATTTTTTGTTCCACGCCTTCTTCCGTCGGATCGTAAAAAATTTTGTCCACGCCTAAATAATCCTGCGCCACAAAATGGCCGTCGTAATTGTGGGCGTATTTGTAGTCTTCACCGTGGCCCAGCTGCTCCGCACCTTTGTAGTGTGAATCGCGCAAATGTTTGGGCACCGGAATGGTGCGGCCACTCTTCACTTCGTCCAGCGCGGCGTCGATGGCGGTGTACGCGCTGTTGCTTTTGTGCGCGGTGGCGAGATACACGGTGGCTTCCGCCAGCGGGATGCGCGCCTCGGGCCAGCCGACAAATTCCGAGGCGGCGTGGGCGGCATTAGCCAGTACGAGCGCCATTGGATCGGCAAGGCCAATGTCTTCGGCGGCGCTGATCATTAGCCGGCGCGAAATGAATCGGGGGTCTTCACCGGCATGAATCATTTTGGCAAGCCAGTACAATGCCGCATCGGGGTCGCTGCCGCGGATGCTTTTGATGAACGCGGAAATGGTGTCGTAATGCTGATCGCCATCGGCATCGTACACCACGGCCTTTTTTTGAATGCACTCCTCGGCAACGGCGAGCGTGAGGGCAATCGCGCCATCCTTGGCGGGCGGCGTGGTGAGCGCGGCAATCTCCAGCGAGTTCAGCGCCTTGCGGGCGTCGCCATCGGAAATGAGCGCGAGATGATCCAACGCCTCGGGATCGGCCTTGATCTTGATGTGGCCAATCCCGCGCTCGGCATCGGCAAGGGCACGTTCGAGCAGCGCGCGGATGTCGGCTTGTTCCAGCGGTTGCAGCTCAAAAATCTGCGAGCGCGACACGAGCGGGGAGTTGACGAAGAAAAACGGGTTGTGCGTGGTGGCGCCGATGAGTTTCACCGTGCCGCCTTCCACATCGGGCAATAGCACGTCCTGCTGCGCCTTGTTGAAGCGATGGATTTCATCGATGAACAGCACCGTGGCGCGTCCGGTATTTTCCAGCCGGTTCGCCGCGCCCGATAGCACACGGCGCATCTCGGCCACGTTGCTCTCCACTCCGCTGAGTCGTTCAAATTTGCTTTCTGTGCGACTGGCGATGATCTGCGCGAGGGTGGTTTTGCCGGTGCCGGGGGGGCCGTAGAAAATTAGCGAATGGATGCGATCCGCTTCAATGGCGCGCCGGAGCAGCATGCCCGGCTTGAGGATGTGATGTTGCCCGGCGAATTCCCCCAGCGCGCGCGGACGCATACGGGCGGCAAGGGGTGCCTGCCGCTGACCCGCCGCCCGATCGGCACTCGGCTCATCGGGCTTCGCCGCCGCATTAAATAAATCCCGCTCCGCCACGCGCCGATGGTGGCACAGGCAAAAAAAATACCCAACCCAAACCGCGCAAACTGGCCCAAGGAACGATGATTCCTAGGTGGGGCCCAATCGGTGCCTTAAGACTTCCAGTCAAGGCCTGACGGCCAGCATCGAAGGCAAGGCCCCATTTCATTTTGATTACCTTCCGGGGCGTTTAATGTTGCGCAGCCCGAGCGGGTGACAACACATTAACTCAGGAAGACCTGATTCTCAAGTAGCTTTGCTTGCCACACACCAAAACTTGTTGCACCCTTCGTGCATGCAACGTGTACTTTTTTTACTTGCCGCACTCGCACCGATCCTTACCGTCGCCAAGTCGCCCAACATCGTCTTCATCATCTCCGATGATCAGACGTGGACGGATTATAGCTTCATGGGTCATAAAACTATCGAGACTCCGCATATTGACCGGCTTGCCTCACAGAGCCTGACATTTACTCATGGCTATGTGCCTAGCAGTCTTTGTTGCCCTTCACTGGCTACAATGATCACCGGTCTCTTTCCACACCAAAGCAAAATCACCGGCAATGAGCCGGCCATTCCGCCGCAAGGCAAACGATCACCGGAATATGCCAAGAGGTTTCA
>CAZJRV010000079.1:0-11731 GCA_964548235.1 uncultured Verrucomicrobiota bacterium | reverse complement strand
CGAAAAGGCGTACCTTCTGCTCGCGGGCCTGAGCACGCCGCTGGTGCTTTCGGTGCACTCGATCGTGTCGTTTGACTTTGCGGTCAGCCAGGTGCCCGGCTGGCACACCACAATTTTCCCGCCCTACTTCGTGGCCGGCGCGGTGTTCTCCGGTTTCGGCATGGTGCTCACGCTGATGATCCCGATGCGGGCGCTGTTCAAGCTGGAGGAAATCATCACCGTGCGTCACTTGGAATTGATGTGCAAAGTGATCATCGCCACCGGCACCATCGTGGGCTACGCGTACGGAATGGAATTTTTCATCGCGTGGTATGGTGGAAATCCGTACGAGCTGTACGCATTTAAGAACCGCGCCTTTGGTCCGTATTGGTGGGCGTATTGGACGATGATTTCGTGCAACGTGATCAGCCCGCAACTGTTCTGGTTCAAGTGGTGCCGCACGTCGCCGTGGTTTATTTTTATCGTCTCCATTTTTGTAAACATCGGAATGTGGTTCGAGCGCTTTGTGATTGTGGTCACCTCGCTGCATCGCGATTACCTGCCCTCAAGCTGGGGATATTACAGCCCCACACGTGTGGACATCCTCACCTTTGTGGGCACATTCGGATTGTTCATGACATTGTTCCTGTTGTTCATTCGTTATCTGCCGTCCATTGCCATTAGTGAAGCAAAAGGCGTGACGCCACAGGCCGATCCGCATCACGAGCTGGGCGGTGCCAAACCCAAACAGGAAGGCGCGCACTAATGAGCCAGCCCTACGCCATCCTCGCGGAGTACGACACGCCGGCGGACATCATGGCCGCGGCCAAGGTGGTGCATGGCGCCGGTTACGAAAAATGGGACGTGCACACGCCGTTCCCCGTGCACGGGATGGACGACGCGATGGGGCTGAAGAATGCGCAGGTTGGCTGGTTCACATTTTTCGGCGGCCTTACGGGGCTGACTGCCGGCATGTTGATGGTGTTTTTCATGAACAAGTTTGACTACGACATTGTGGTCGGCGGCAAGCCGCTTTTCAGCGGATTTTATGCCTTCCCGGTGGCGTACGAAATGACGATTCTGCTCGGCGCATTCGGGTCGCTCGGCGGCATGTTTATTTTGAACCGCCTGCCGCGCCATCATCATCCATTGTTGGCGAACGACCGGTTTGCATCGGTGACGGACGATAAATTTTTCGTGGTCATCGAGTGCGCCGATCCGGAGTACGACGAAGCCGCCACGCGCGCACTGCTCGAAGGCACCGACCCGCAACACATCGAGATGGTGGAGGACGCCCAATGAGATACGTGCTGATTGGCATTGCGATGGGTGCGTTTATGGTGGTGGCACTGGCGGGCTTCCGCGGGGACATCTCGCGCAAACCGCCGCTGGAGGTGTTCGCGGACATGGATCGCCAGCCGAAGCTGCGGCCTATGGAACCCAACGCGTTTTTCAAGAACGGCCTCAGCTCGCAGCCCTTGGTGAAGGGTACTGTTGCGCGCAGTGAACCGTTGGTAACGGCTAGTGGCGAAAAAGTGTATCCCTTCCAAACCGAACACGCAGTGAACAAGGGCTACACCATTGCCGATGGTGCGACAAATTTTGTCGCTATCCCGCTGCCGGTGACGATGGAATTTGTGGAGCGCGGCCGTGAGCGTTACAACATATCGTGCGTGCCGTGCCACGGCGCGCAGGGGGACGGCAATGGGGTGGTCAAATTTTTTGGTTTCGGCGCAGTCAAAAGCCTGCACGAGGATACAACGCTGAAGTTTTCCGATGGCGCAATTTTCAAGATCATTTCCGAGGGCCAAAACACGATGCAGGGTTATGCCTCGAACATTGATGTGGCCGATCGCTGGGCTATCGTGGCCTATGTGCGCGCGCTGCAGTTAAGCCGGCTGGGCAACGCGGAAAAGGACAATGTGCCTGCGCAATTTCATTTCCCGGGCCAGCAGGAGGCCGTTGAAGAATGAGCACGAAGACCGCCAACCTCACAGAAGCGCCTGCCACGGAGCAGGGCACCCATTGGCGCAGCATCCCGCTGATCGCGGTGGTGTTTGGTCTGCTGCTATGTATCTACGGGTTCGTGGACAACAAGCAGCAGTTTGCCTACTCATACCTTACGGCGTTCATGTTTTTCCTGAGCATCGGACTGGGGTCGCTGTTCCTTGTACTGGTGCATCACCTCTTTGATGCGGGCTGGTCGGCGCCCATCCGCCGATACCTCGAGCACTTGTCCTGCCTGTTGTTTCCGTGGCTGGCGATTGCGTTTATCCCCATCGGGTTTCTGGCGATGGAGATTTATCCGTGGATGCATGCCGATCCGCATGCCGACCACGCACTGCACGCGAAGGCGGCGCTCTTCAACAAGCCGATGTGGTACACGGCCTCAGTGGTTTTGTTTTTGCTGTGGGGATGGCTCACGCATCGGCTGCGGTATTGGAGTTTGCAGCAGGACAAATCCGGCACGGCGGCGTTTGAGGGAAAACTGGTTTTCCCGGAAAACTTGATGGCCGGGTTCACGCGCAATTTTCAGGGATTGTCTTTTGAAAAAGATAACCAACAAGTGATGTGCACACGGATGATGCGCATTCACGCGGGCTACGGCGTGGTGCTTTTTGCCTTCTCGCTCACGCTTGGCTCCATCCTGTGGATGAAGAGCATTCAGCACCAATTTTTCAGCACGATGTACGGCGTGTACTACTTTGCCGGCAGCGTTTGGCTGAGCATCTCCACCGCGTGGATCATAGGCCGCATCCTCAAGGCACGCGGGCATCTGCCACAACTGCACAAGCTGCAGTTTTATCATCTCGGCACCATGCTGTTGGCGTTCACGGTGTTTTATGCGTACATCCATTTCTCGCAATATTTTCTGATTTGGAATGCGGCCGTTCCGGAGGAAACCTTTTGGTATGTGATGCGCGAAAAAGGAACGTGGATGTACGTCGGCGTGGCGCTCATCGTTGGCCACTTTGTGATTCCGTTCCTGGCGCTGTTGCGCATTGACGGCAAGCTCACCAATAAACTGATGGTGCCGGTTTTCGTTTGGGTGGTGCTGATGCACTATATGGATATGACTTTTAACGTGATGCCCGAGATCCACCCCGACGGGCCATCGCCCGCATTGGCGGACCTTGGAACCTGGCTGCTCATCGGCGGTTGTCTCGCCATTATTTTTATCCGCAACCTGTTTGCCCACCCTGTCTGCCCCCGGCGCGACCCGCGCATGGGCGAGGCGTTGGAGCCCCATTCATGAGCAACGACACACCACAGACCGATCCTGTGCGCCCGAGCTGGGCGGCGCATGAGCTGGCATTGCTGGCACTCACAGTGGTGTTGGCGGTGTGGGTGGTGGCTAAGTGGGGCGGGGCAGCGCAACCGCAGGCGGACACTCAACGGGCGAAGGAACGCGCCAAAAAGCTCGCCGAGTTGCGCAAGGCCGATGACGAGGCACTCAACAGCTTCGGCCAGGTTGATGAAGGACTCAAGCGCTACCGTATTCCCATCCGAAACGCCATGACGCTGGTGGCGGAATTGGGTGCTGAAAACATCTCCAAAGAAATCGCCGAACGCACCGCACCCCCGGAGGACTTGAAACTTGTTGAAATTCCGGCTCCGGATTTTTTAGCGGATGAATCTGAACTGGACGATCCCGTGCTGATTGCCCAAGGCAAGACCCTGTTCACGACCAAGATTTGTTTCACCTGCCACCAGACGAATCCCGCCGTGCCCGCGCCTGCGGGGTTGGCGCTCAAGGCACCCAATTTTATCGGCAAATTTTGGGGCGAAGAACGGCTTGTACACAAGGGCGTGGGCGGGCCATTGGAACGGGTGGTGATGGGGCCGGGTTATTTTGCTGAGTCCGTTTCGTCCACCGGATCGGTGGCGCGCGTGCTCAAGGGTGCCCTCACCCCTATGCCGCCGCCGGCGTTTCCAGTGACCGATGAGGAAGTCAAGGCGCTCATGGCCTACGTGCGCAGCTTGAGCGAGGAATAGCATGAATTGGAAATCGATTATTTTTGTAGCAACCGGCCTTGCCGCAATGGGCGCGCGGGCGGATGAAAAGGAACTCGTTGCCAGGGGAAAGACGCTGTTCCTTTCTAAAATTTGTTTTACCTGTCACCAGACGGACCCGGCGGTGCCGGCGCCTGCGGGGTTGGCGTTGAAGGCTCCGGCCTTTCTTGGCGAGTTCTGGGGCGCGGAACGCGAAGTGGCGCTGGGGCTGGGTGGCAAAGTGGTAAAAGTGAAAATGGACGAGAAATATTTTATTGAGTCGGTAAAAATGCCGATGGCCAAAGTGGTGAAAGGCGCGCTCGTGCCAATGCCGCCGCCGCCGCCGCCCATTTCCGATGAGGATATCGCTGCGCTGATGGCTTATGTGAAAAGCCTGAACAAGCCGGGTTCTCCGAAAAAGAAATAATTTTTGATGAGCGAATTGACTGACAATATTGCGCCCGAATCTGCGCCGGAAGAAATCAACGCCTCCTGTCGATTGCCGGTGTTGTTCCTCTTTGCCAGCGCGGCACTATGGCTGGCAAAGGCGGCGTTCATCGGGGTGATGGGTTCGTTCAAGCTGCATATGCCGGAATTTTTGGCGGACTGCCCTTTCCTCACTTACGGTCATTTTCAGGCCAATGCATGGGTGGCATTTTTATTTGGGTTCGGCGGCAACGCGGGGCTTGGGCTCACGTTGTGGATGCTTAGCCGCCTGCGCGGGGCGCCCTTGGCGCGTCCGGGTTTTGTTGTGGCGGGTGCGGTATTGTGGAATGTGGGCGTAACGGCCGCATTGGTGGGCATCACATTGGGCGATCAAAGTGGCGTGGCGGGTTTGGAACTGCCGGTGTATGCCAGTCGCATACTCTTAATTGGGCAGGCACTCATCGCGTTCAGCGCCATCCTCACTTATTTTACGCGCCGCCACAAACAGCTGTACCCCAGCACGTGGTATTTGATTGCGGCGTTGGTTGCCTTTCCGTGGATCGTGGGCACGGCGCATTGGTTGCTGGTGGCGGCACCGGTGCGCGGCGCGGCGCAGATTCCTGTGGGCCATTGGGCGGCAACGAGTTTACTGCAGGTGTGGCTGGGCTGTCTCGGCTTGGCGGCGATATTGTATTTCATTCCAAAAATTTTGGGCCGCGATTTGTACAGCCGCCAATGGGCGGCATTTGGATTTTGGATGCTGCTGCTTTTGGGCGGCTGGGTAAATTTAAATTCCGGTTCGCCGCTGCCGGTTTGGCAAATCAAGCTCAGCCAATTCGCAAGTGGGTTGTTTCTCTTTGTGGTGATCGCGGTGGGCTGGAACCTCCGTCAAACCGCCCGAGGCGTGCCATTGCTGGGTTCGCAGGATCTCACGCTCAAATTCATGGGCTTCGCGCTGGGTGCCTGGATGGTGGCGGGGCTGTTCACCTTTTGCAATGTGTGCCCGGAATGGAATGCCATCCTTCAATTCACCTATGCAAACACCGCGCTGCGGCATCTCTTCGCATGGGGCTTCTTCGCGATGGCGATGCTGGGCGGCATTTATTACGTGGCGCCGCGACTGCTTGGTTCGAATCTCGAATGGCCTTGTGGATCCATGATGGCAAATGTGTTTCGGCTGAACGCAGTGGGTGTGGCAATCATTACTTTGGCAGGCGTGGGGATGGCTTGGGGGCATGGAAAGGCACTGCGGGAAATTGGCGTGGATGCCGCGGCACTGCAGACGAAGGCCATCCTGCCCATGCGTGCGGCATTCCTGGGCGAAGTCCTGTTCCTAGCGGCCAGCGTATTGTTCCTGTACAGCTTGTTTTGCTTATTTTCACGAAACTGCTGTGGTGAATTTAGCCCGGCAGCACTGTGGCGGCAGATCCGTCGCACCAAGACGGAATCGGAAGGAGGCGCGCAATGAACAAAGCTCCGTGGATTTTCTTGGGTGTCCTCTTCACGCTAAGCCTTTCGTGGTGGGGCATGATCTATGGCCCGGCGGCACAGTTGGGCGGGCAATCGGCTGCCAACGATGACGGCACAGCCGTGCTGCCGCGCGTGGGGTTGGCCCGGCAGGGCGAACAGGTGTACCGCGCCAACGGTTGTTATTACTGCCACACACGCACTGCCACAGGCGGCGAGTTTGGCTACGAACTGCGCCTTACGCAGTTTGGCGATAGCTATGAAATGACGGAGAAAATCATCGGCCACACGTTGCAGGGCCGGGAGGCGGACCGCAACGTGGTTCGGTTGGCATTCGAATTCAAGGCCGTGGCCAAGGCGAAAAAGGCGGCCGATGAAACAGTCCAGGCGGTGGCGGATCACAAACAATCCGTAGTGGATAATGAGAAGCTCATCGACGAGCTGGGCAAAAAGGAATCGCTTGCCGGGGAGGAAAAGGGAAAACTCGCCGAGGCTCGCAAAATTCTCCAGGAATCCACGAAGACTTTGGCGGGATTGGAGCAGGCTGCCCGAATAGCGACGGAGACAACCCTGCCCGCCGCAATTGGGGCTCTAAAAGATTTTCTGGCAAACCATACCCAAGGCATGACGCAGGAGCAGAAGGACACGGTTCTGTTCACCGCCTATGGTCTGTCGGGAGTGGAGTTGAAGGAAAAAGAATTGATGGTGAAGCTGGATCTGGGTGAGCAGATTGTGGAGGGGCACAAGAAGATCGCCGATAACGCCGCGCTGGTGCTGACCAAGGGCGTCAAGGGCTGGAACGAACAATTGTATCCCAATCGCACCCCGCGAACTGAGATGCGGCTGAAAGATCTGGTGCGCGGACTGAAGAACCGTGCGGGAGCGCAGTTCAAGCTGCAGCCGGTGGCCATCCACTGGCCGGATGTGCAGAACAACGTGTCGCGCCGGCAGTCTGTGGCGCGGGATTTCATGCACGACGCCCATGCATTGCCGGGTGTGATGCGGCTGGGGCCGGATCTTTCCAACGTGGGCACCAAATTGATGGGTGAAGCAGCAAATGATTTTTACGTGCATTTGTACACGCCGCGCCTGAAGAACGAAAAATCGGCCATGCCGCCGTATCGCTACTTGTTTGAGAAGAAAAAACTCAACCCCGGCGAGGCTGCTCCAAAAAATGCGCTGGAGCACGCGGACCTGGAGGAAGGCTATGCCATCGTGCCCACCGCGGAGGCCGAGGCCTTGTTTGAATTTTTGAAAAGCCTGCGCACCGACACCGCGCTGCCCGAGGCGCCGCTGGTGGAATTACCGCCCACCACCCAAGCCAAAGACAATGAATGAGGAACCCTCCAACCAGAATTTAAGCGAGCCGCGCGAGCCTGGCACTGGCACAGCGCAGGTGCCCATGGCTGTGATGATTGTACTCATCATTTTTGGCTACATCGGCTGCAACAAGGTGGACACCTCGAACGCCGATTTCTCCGCCAAAGTTCACGCGCCTTTCACCGACCCCATCGAGGTGGCCTCGCTTGCGCCCTCGGCCAAGGAGCTGATGCTCACCCGGGGCAAGGGTTTGTACGCCAACTGCAACGGCTGCCATGGCCCCAATGGCATGGGCACAGCGGGCAAAATTCCGCCTCTGGCCGGATCCGAGTGGGTGCTGGGCGATGCGGATACTGTGGCGGCCATCGTGCTCAACGGGCTGGGCGGGAGTATCCAAGTGGCGGGCAAATCATACGGCAATGAGGCCATGACGCCATTTGGCCCCACGCTGAGTGACGGTGACATTGCCGCCGTGATTTCCTACGTGCGCAATGAGTGGGGCAACGCTGCTGAAGTTATCAGCGCCGAGGAGGTGGCCAAGGTCCGCGCCCGGATCCAGGATAGTGGCTTCTCGGGCAACTGGAATCAGGACAGCCCAACCGACAGCCTGCAGGCCCACGATTTTAAGCTGCCGCAATAGCCATTCCGGCCCGGGGACTTTAACTCATTCCTCTGAATCATGGGACCGGTCTGGCTTCGTTTCCAATCGATCGATGGACTTAAACTTGTGCCGTTGATCGGTGGTGACGATGAACGTGCCGTGGATGCCCGTTTTGCTGATGAAGGGATGCAGCACAGAAAGGGGGAGCTGAACGGTGCAACCATCGGCGGCGGCGACTACCACCCAGCGCGCGTGACCGCGATAATAATTTTCCACCTGCTGCGTGGTGAGATTGATGGTGACGGTGATTCGGATCATTTTTGCGCCATGGCCGGATGGATCGCGGCCCATTCACCCAGAAATTCTAGAGTCCAATCCGGGGGGCATCAAGCTTGAGCTTGTCCGGCAGCCAATTTCGGGCTATCGTGCAGGCATGAGCCTTCCATCCATCGAGTTGCTGCGCCAAGGCGACTCGGAGGCGTGGGACGCGGTTTTTGAATGGCTCTGGCCCATGGCGTTGCATGCCGCGCGCCGCAAGCTTGGGTCTCTGGCTCCGGCGGATGCGGAGGATGTGGCGATTGATGCCTTTGTTTCCCTGTTCAAAACCATCGACAGTGTGCCGTCCACCGAGAGCCTGCCCTCGCTGGTGGTGACCATGGCCAGCAACCGTGCGGTTGATGTGTTACGCAGCCGCAGCACCCAGAAACGCAACGCGATGCTGGTTCGCGAGTTTGATTCGGTGTTGGAAGAGGAAACATCCGATGATCAGCAAGACCCGCTCGAGGCGCTGCAAGCTCGGGAGTTGTTTGATTTGCTTGAGCAAGTGCGGCTGGATCTGCCCGCCCTTTCTGCCCGGATTCTCCATGAGTACTACTATGAGGGGCTCACCCAGCGGGAAATTGCCGAGCGGCACAACACCACAGTTTCCAGCATCAGCGGCCGTATGCGCAGAGGGCTGCTGATTTTTCACGAGAAATTGAAAAATAATCACATTTTTTGCGAAGAATTTCCGGACAAATTACGAATGATAGATTGAAGGCCAACATGGCCACAAGGTCGGGCTAATTTACCCAAAAAAAGCCCAAAAAGTTTAAAACGACACAAAAGGCCAATTAATTGGATTTCGACAATTGAATTGCGACCAATGCGCGACGAATTATTGGAATTGGTGATGAGCAAGGCATCCGGCATGGCCTCCGAGGAGGAATTACACCGGATCGACGCCATCCTCGAAATGGAACCCCAACTTTGGGAAGACTACAACCAATGGCACCGCGACATGCCCGCCCTTCGCGGAGTGATGTGCCTCGCCGCCGCCACAGCGGAGGACAGGCATCGGCTGCCCGACCACATACGCGAAGAACTCCGCGCACGTATGCGCGCCGCCCTTCGCAAGCCCCAGCCCAATTACGGCCGCATCATGGAACTGGTCAACGAACCGCCCAATCCCCGGCCCTCCTGGCGATGGGCAGTGGCTCCGGCCGTCGGTTTGGCCGCGATCGTGGTAATCTCACTCGTGCTGTTCAATAACCGTCCCGACAAGGATACCCCCGCGCAGCAACCCAACGGCGTGGCAAACCATATCCCCGTCAATTCACCCCAGCCGGCATTACCGGCAGCCCCGGTCATTCAGGTTGCCCTGCTAGACAGCGCCGGACTCATCCGCGGCACCGAGCCCCCCGTCCTCAAGCAGCTCCAAGCCGCATGGCCCAAGGCTGAAGTACAACAATTCACCCAACGCGTGAAATCCATAGAATGGCTGGCCCAATGGCCGACCGCCACGGATCCAGTTTGCAAAATATATTACAACCACGGCAGCGGCGAACTCAGGCTCGTGGCGAGGATAGAAGGCCAACAACGAGATGCCACCTATTCGCTTCCGGAAAACAATGTCTCCAACCTACCCCACCTCATCCAGCAAGCCCAAGCTCAGGTGGCTGAGTGGTTGCAGTAAATCACAGTTCAGGAAAAATCGAAGATGGTACCGGAGGAGGGACTCGAACCCACCGGACCGCTTTTCCCCCTCGAGGGGGTTTTATTCATAGCGGTTCCTAACTATAGCATCCAGCTTCATATATCAATGCTATTGTAAGATTACATCACTGGGAACCGTGATGAACGTTGCAGAACAGAATAGCGTTCAATTGCGTTCAGTTGCCAAAAACCCGTTCAGTAAACGTTCAGTAAAACGCCTTACGCGAGGCATCCCAACCGCACAACCCGACCGGCTTCATTCGCATACATATATGTTCCTGCTATTGATGTTTTACGGGTAATGTCGCTTGGAGTTTTTGCGTCTAATAAATGCGAATGCGATCAAGAATGTTGATCTACGCGTTGCCAATCATTTGCTAATGAGACATCCGCTATATCCAAACCTGGACATGATGGAGTGCAAGTACACTCCGAGGTTGGGGGCCGAGGCCGTTCATCTTTTAAAGGAAGGCAAAAGCTTTTCAGCCGTTGGCCGCGCGTTGGGCGTCCACCGGGATACCATCAGGAACTGGGGCAAGCGATACGACTCGGAGCTGGGCAAGGCGGTTGTGGAGGCGAAGCAACGTTGGGGACGGGAAACATCTATGAACGAAGCTCTGGATCATTTGAGCCGGAACCCGCTCAAGAGATCTGAAGTTGTTGAGAAAAAGGTATCGCCATCCTCGGAGGAGCTGGAAAGGGAAAAGCGGCGTAGGATTTTTCAGGAGATGGAGGGAAGGCATCAAGAGCAGATGCTCAAAGAGGAGCGGGAACTTTCCGAAAGAGAGACCATGCCTCCGGAGGTGCAGGGGTTCTGGCTTGGGTGGGCACACCCCAACATCACTTAGACATAGGGAGAACATTGGGAGAATTGGGTCTCTGTAGGGTTTTCTGAGTGATCAGTGTGATTGTCGTATTTCCCCTGAAAATGGGAGATTCGATGTTCGTTGGGTTCGATTCCCAAAACACATCCCACTTTTTTCTACACTATCCCAATTGGAATCTGTGGGGCTCTGAAATTCTGCTATTTGGGTTCAGAGATGACTCAGAGAATTGATCGTGGAAAAGAAAGTATCTATGGGCCAAGGATTCGGCAGTTGGGTATAGCCTTTTTCAGTTCGGCAACTCCATTGTCAGTAACCTTTGTGCCCCTCAAGTTAATTTTTTTAAGATTTTTTAGATTAAACAACGCTTTGAGTCCTTTATCAGTAATTTGAGATGAAGCCAAATCAAGATCTGAAAGCTCATGTAATGGAGTAAGCTCTTCGAGGCCTTCATCAGTGAGTTTTGAATAGCCTAACCTGAGTTTTTCAAGTTGCCTTAATTTTGCAATTTCCCTGATTCCCACTTTGGTGA
Organism: uncultured Verrucomicrobiota bacterium; assembly: GCA_964548235.1. Taxonomy (GTDB): domain Bacteria; phylum Verrucomicrobiota; class Verrucomicrobiia; order Limisphaerales; family UBA1100; genus JACNJL01. Next base: position 615 of record CAZJRV010000079.1, on the reverse strand, counting down.
CCTGAGTGCTTTCTAAATAAAGCCATTTGAGTTTCTGCAGTTTTGTTATTTCCTTTAACCCTTCATCAGTGATTTTTGTTTTACTCAAACCAAGCTTGGTGAGTTGCTGCAACTTAGCCACCTCCTTGAGACCCTCGTCGGTGATTTTCGTGCGACTCAAATAGAGAGTGTTGAGATTCTGTAATTTAGCAACTTCCTTAAGGCTCGCATCCGTGATGGGAGTTTGGTCTATGCCAAGTGTTGTGAGTTGCTGTAATTGGCTGATTTTCTTGAGGCCTTCATCAGTAATTTGAGTATTGCCCAAATTAAGCGAGGTGACTTTTACTAAATCCACTTCCGTAAGTTCGCCGGGAGCTTTGCGGAATCCTTTGAGAAGAGCTTTCTCGACTATTGGATCTGAAATGAGTGACTCGAGCACAGCCCGGGTTGGTGGTGGAATTCTTGATCCAGCAGATTGGTTTATTTTGGACGGAACGGAAAGTGAGTCAGACTGATCTTTCTTCCCACACCCCACAACCAACAAACCTATAACAATTGGGATCAGTAATTTCATCGCTGAGAGAATCCTACCCCACCATCCTGATTCAGAGAAGTTCAGAGACTCTCCATCTCAAT
>CAZJRV010000078.1:0-11798 GCA_964548235.1 uncultured Verrucomicrobiota bacterium | reverse complement strand
GCGCCGTTGCTTCAAGTCCTCCAGCTCCGCCGCACGCCGTTCGAGGCTGGCCCAAGACACTATCAAAGTGCCTTCGCCTTCGGCCTTTTTCTCCGGCTTTTCCTTCTCGCTACCGGTAATGAAGTTTTGAATCTCTGGACGTGTCTTCACGATTTTACCCAGCACGGATCGTTTATCCATTCCTTCAAAACACGTGGAGAGCTGAATGGCGCGAGTGATGTCCTGCACCACTTCGATATCCGCCGATCCGGTGAGTGTTTCGATGAGGTCGGTGTCAGCCAAAATATAATCGCGCAGTTTGCACGCGCGCTTTTCGTCGCTGGTCTCGCGTTCGATGGCCGAGAGCATCGCGCCAAAGGCTTCGGTCGTCAGCAAATCCATGTACGCCTCGGGCTGTTCCTTGGCCAGCCACAACAACAGCTCGGCCGCGGCAGCGTGATGGTTGATGAGATGTTCCAGCTCTTCCTTGAACGCATTAGTTTGGTCGTGCGCCGCGAGGATTGCAGCGCATTCGCCCACCAACCGCGCAGGCACCTGATTGGCCATCACCAGCAGTGAGGTGGCCCATTCCTCGTTGTGCGTTTGGAAAGAATCCAGCACACGCCGCTGGCGCGCCGCCGGCACCGCGGTCACCATGTCCTTCACCGGCGGGTTTGCCTCCCACACCGTGGCCTCGGTGGGCGCCCCCTCGCCGGTCTCCGCGCCCAATGCCTTGGCCAAATCATCGCGCGCCATCACGGCCTCCAGCGCCAGCGGAGCCTGGGTCTGCGTGTGGCTGGCAATCTCCTCATTCAACTTGCCAAGTGCGCTCTCCGCCATTGCAGCGGGGTCATCGAGGTCACCGGCATTCTTGGCCATCTCCGCCACAACCACCAGTCGCGCCTTCAACCCGCGGGCACTGGAGAAATCCTGCTGCAACCGTTCCTGCAACGGAATTTCCTGCGATTGATACTCGATGGCCTCGGTCTTCTTGGTGGGCAGCTTGAAGTGGCCGTCCTTTTTCATGTCGCGCCGGGCAGTCTCCCACCATTTCTTGTAATCGTCCTTTTCCACCACGTCGGGCACGAGCGCTTCCTGCACCTTGTCGGCGGTGGCTAGGCTGCCGTAGCTTTCAATGATCACCTTGATGACCTCGTGATGCTTGAGCGCGGCCATTTGCTTGAGGCCATCCATGTCCGTCGCTTTGCGGGCCTCAATGTGGTCCTTGGAAATGGGCGTGAGAATCTTGGGCGCAAAGGAAAGGTCAATGCTATGTCCGGGGCGGCTGCTGAAATCCACCGCCATTTTGCCGAGCACGACGTCCACGGTTTTGATGCGGCCAAAGCCCCAGCTCTTGTGCATGCAAAAACCCTCGGTGGCCATTTGCACGAGGGTTTCCACATCGCCGGGGAGAATTTTCCCGGAGGCCGCCAGTTTTTCAAATTCTTCTTTCATCAGTTGGGCAACGCGCCGCCCCGCGATTGTTGCGAAAGAACTCGCGCGACAGAGTGCGTACGCGGATAGTAGCCGCGTGCCAAGGCAAAGTCCAAGAGAAATCGCCGCGCGAATCCTGCGCGATTGGGAACGCGGCCCCGAACCCGCTGACACCCTCCTGGCGAGCGCGCTGCCCCACCTGCCTCCGCGCGACCGCGCCCTTTGCCAGGAACTCGTCCTCGGGGTCATCCGCCATCGCGCCGCGCTCGACTGGCTGATAGACCAAAAAACCAATGGCCGCCGCCAACAGGCGCTCGCGCAAACCCTGCTGCGATTGGGGTTGTACCAAATTTTCTGGCTTGACCGCATCCCCGGCCACGCCGCTGTCAATGAAACCGTGAACCTCGCCCGCAAGCGCGACCTCGGTCCGCAAGCGGGATTTCTCAACGCTGTGCTCCGAAATTGCCTCCGCGAAATGAACGGCTGGCGCACGCGCCTTGATGAACTGCGCCGCGAACGCCCTGCCATCGGCCACTCGCACCCGCACTGGCTCGTCCAACGCTGGCAGGATCGCTGGCCGGATTATGACAAACTGCTGGAGTGGAACAACACTGCCGCGCCCGTGTACGCACGCCGCAATCCATTGCGCGCCACTGCCACCAAGCTGGAGGTGCAGTGGAAAAGCGAGGGCGCCACGTTTGAGCCCGTGGAACGCGACTGGCTCCAAGCGTACGAAATGTATCAGCTCAAGGCCGAGGGCTCGCCGGCCGCGCTGGAGAGTTTTGCGGAGGGAAAGTTTTATGTGCAGGATCCCAGCACTCTCGCATCCGTGCACGCGCTGGATCCGCAGCCGGGCGAAAATATTCTCGACCTCTGCGCCGCGCCCGGTGGCAAGTCCACTGCCATTGCCGAGCGAATGAACAACACCGGCAACGTGCTGGCACTCGACCTGGACGAGGTCCGCCTCGTGCGCTTGCGCGAGAACATTGATCGCCTTGGCCACGACTGCATCGAGGCCAAACCACTGCACGGCGTTGACCTCAAAAACGCGGGGCCTTTTGACCGCATCCTCGTCGATGCCCCCTGCTCCAACACCGGCGTGATGCGTCGGCGCGTGGACGTCCGCTGGAGGTTGCATGCGCGCGAGCTGCCCGTGCTCGCCCGCACGCAGCTGGAGCTGCTTCAGCGCGCCGCGCGACTGCTTCCGGTGGGTGGCACGCTCGTGTACAGCACCTGCAGCCTAGAGCACGAGGAAAACGAGGGGGTGATGGAAAAATTCCTGCGCGATCGGCGGGATTTTGAACTGACTTCCGCCCACACCATCACGCCAATGACGGAGAAAGTGGACGGCGCATTTGCCGCGCAGCTGCAGCGCGTGAAGCCCGGCACTATCTCACCGGAACCAGCAGCCGATTGATCGGCGCGTGTTCATCGGTGAGGATTGGCGACTTGGCCGCGCTTGGCGGCGCACTGGCCCGGATGCGCCCCAGCCGCTGCCCAAAGTGCCCGGGTAACTTGGGCTGCGCCCGCTGTAGCAGCGCCACCCGCGATTTCAACGTGGCACTCGTCAACCCGCCGGTTTTTGCCTTCACGCCCACTAGCACGATGTTCTTCGAGTCGCTTGCGGGAAAATGATACACGTGCGGAAACACCTCCTTCATCGTGCGGTACATCGAGCCGACAATGTCCGCGCGCCAATCCTGATACGTGCCAATCACGTTGTACGCCAGCACTCCATTGGCCGTGAGATCCTCAGCGGCGAGCTGGAAAAATTCTTTCGTCGCCAGATGATAGGGAATGAACGAGCCGTACGTGTTCGAGGAATACGCGTCCATCATAATGGCTTCGTATTTCCGATCCTTATTGCGCCGTAAATAGCCGCGCCCATCGCTAATGTGGATCTTATGCGTTTTCGTTTCCCCCACCCCAAACCAATCTTTCGCCACTTTTGCCACGGCAGGATCCAGTTCTACGGTGTCCACTTGCACGGTGGGGTAAAAATTTTGAAATGCTCGCTGCGTGCTGCCGCCGCCCAGCCCCATCACCAGCACCCGCTTGGCTTTGGGATTCCAAAGGAGAGGCATTTGAAAATAATCGGTGTACTCAAAGTGCCCGAGAAGGGGGTTGGCAATCAGCACTCGTGTTTCCATGGAGCCGTTGAAGCGCAGCATCCGATAGCCGCCTTTGTCCTCCACCACGATCTGGTTGTGAGCCGATTGGCTGCGATGCCGCACGGCTCCCTCTGCCATCGCCGCAACAAGCAGCACTATGGCAAGCATCAATCGTCCTGTAAATCTTCCGGCCATTGCCAATCGATGAGACAACATAACCCTCCCAGCGCCAAAGTCAATGCCCCCGTCAGCTGAAATATTTGGGTGGTGGTAAAAATATCGATCAACACATAGGCCGACACAAATACGCCCGCGATGCTGCCCACCGTGCTCGCGGCGTACACCAGTCCGCTCACCGTCCCCACGTGGGCAACCTGACGCGATGCCAGCCGCACCATGAACGGGGAAATCATCGCCAGCACAAAACACGGGAACAAAAATACCACGGCACTGCCGATGGCCGGGTCAAGTTTGCGCCACAGCGCCGGGACATCGGCCGGCGCGGTTCCATCATCCGGCGGTGGAGTGGGTAATTTTTCAGCAGCGTTGTTTGTGTTGCCCTCCAAAAAAGCCAGTGGCAATTCAGCCAATAAATTGGTTTCCGTGATGAGCGTCTTCGTGGCAGCTACCTCGGGCGGAATGGGTTTTGTATGGCGATCCACAATGCCATTCAATACGCTCGGTGCCATTTGCGGGATGAGCAAAATAAAAATCCCCGCCGGCGCTAGGAGCAGTGACAGGAAACGCGCTTTTTTGAAACGATCCGCCAAGTGCCCGCCCACACCGTAGCCGAGAGCGAGCACCAGCATCACCATGCCGATCTGGCTGGTCCACACGTAAAATGCCCCGCCAAACCACGGTTGTAAATAACGCGCGCCGACAATTTCCAGCACCATCACCGCGAAGCCGCCAAGCAATATCAGCGCGCCCAGTGCCAGCGTGCGTCCGCGTGGAGTTGGGGAGTCGTCGTTCATTTTAAGGGAATGCCGCCACTGTGAGCCCCGTGCGTTCGCGCACCGTGGCTGCCATTGATTCCAGTTCTGCCAATTCCAGTTTTGTGGCGAACGCCTCCGGCGTGGGGCGCGCCACGGTGTACAGATGCACCTCGCTGATCTGGCCGTCGCCCGCGACCAATTCATTGAGGCGATCGCAATAGGCCGCCAGTTCCGCATCGCTCATGGCCTCGCCGTGGACTTTGAGAAATAGGCTTTGGATGATGATCGCGCGAGCCTTTGCCGTTGCGAGCAAATTGTCGAGGATGCGCTGAAATTTCACGTTGGTGCGATTGACGGCCTTGAAATAATCCTCAGTGCCGGCGTCGAGTTTGCCCCAAACCTCGCCTTCATTGGCGTCCATTAACTCCAAGCCGCGCTTCACGTCGCCCTTGTCCAGCCCGGCGGCGTCGGTGATGAGGACGATTTGCGTGGCGCCGAGGCCTTCGGCTTGTTTCACGTCCACCACTCCCTGCACGCACTCGGCGAAATTTTGAATCATCGTCGGCTCGCCGTCGCCGCTGAAGGCGATGTCCTTCACCTCGCGCGTGAGCCACGGCACTTCGTCAAACTTCGATTCCTTCGCCAGCCCGCCGTCCTTGGCAAATCGAATCATCGCGGTCAGCTCATCCTTCATTTGATTGAGGTCAACATCCGTGACCGCGCCGGGGATGCGGCGATCCACCTCGCAGTAAATGCAATCGAAATTGCAAACCTTGTCGGGGTTGAGGTTGACGCCGATGGAAAGCCCCTTGCTGCGGCGAGAGATGACTGGGTACACAAACGTAAAATCCGAGAAGTGCCGCGTGTGATCCTGCACCGCCGCCCAGCTGGATTTGATTTCCATAGCACCCTCACTCATCCGCGAAACTGTACGCCTCCAAAGCCCCCGTGCCAACGCCCAAGCGCGTCAGCTGCCGAACCGGTTTTTCACCTTGCCGTACGTGCGCGCCTCGCCATCCGCCCCGAACTGCTCCCACGTGTGCAGCTCGCCCTCACGGTATTCCGAACGGAAGCTGGGCGAACCATCCTCGTGCCAGCCGCGCCAAATGCCTGCGCGGCGGTTGAGGGCAAAGAAACCCTCCATTTCTTTTTCGCCGTTGGCGTGATAGTAAACCACCGTGCCGTGCTTTTTGCCGCGGATTAATTCCGTCTCCTCGCGCAGCAACCCATCCTCATCCCAGCGCTGCATCAACCCCTCACGGTGGCCGTCGACAAGCTTGTATTTTAGCTGGGGGGTCCCATTGGGGTATTCCACGATGACGGTGCGGTTGTTTAACAGATACCGCTCGCGCGCCTTGTGTTCTGATTCTTCCTTCTCCTCGCGTTCTCGTTCTCTGGCCTCACGCTGTTCTTTCTCGTTCCGTTCCTTATCACGCCGCATCTTCTCGGCAAACTCGCGTTCTTTGCGCTCGCGTTTCTCGCGTTCTAGTCGCCCCTTTTCCTGCTCAAACCATTTCGAGTAATCTGCCGCATCCACGCCGTCCGGCCACGAGGCCATCTCCTCACTTTTGGATTGCCATGTGGACCGGCGCATCCAGTCGTCCCAATGGGCAAACCGTTCGTCCTGCAACTCTGCCTGACTGACTCGCTCCGACCACTCGGCCGGATCCATCTCGTAAATACGCTTCATCCAGTCATAAAGCTCGCGCCGCATGAATTGCAACATTTCAGACCGTTCGAAGAATGCCTCCGTTGCGCAGGTAAAAAACTCTGCTTTATCGGTGGTGGCATATTTGCGAATGACTTCGTTGCCGGTTTTTTTCTCCCATGCGCTGCAAATATCCGTGTATTCTTCTTCAAGGAAAAGTTGGTAGTCAAATCTGGCGGCCTTGCTTTCAAAGGGTGGAACACTATCAAAATCGGAATCTCTGTAATCGAGCATGTGTCCGAACTCGTGTAACGTGACGTTGTGGTTATCTTCTCCATCGAGCATTCCATTTTTTGTGCTCCGCCACGATTGCCGAATCGTCCCGTTCGGCTCTGCCCATCCTCCCCAATTTTTCCCCGCTTTATCCGTGACGTGCATTTGATGAAACACAAACGTGTGGAAATGTTCGTAATCTTTCTTGGATCGTCGTGCGATCAATACACAAGCTTCACATGCGACACAGACCTGCATTTTTTCTTTGTCGGGCATAAAGCCCACCCACTTGTCCCACTCCCAATTCACCTTGCCGACAAACCACGGGATCATTTCTTCCACCACCAAAGTCAAATCTTCCGGCAACCGCCGATACAACGCCACGTTGTTCTCCAGGAAATCCCGCCACTGCGGCTTAAAGCCGGGCGGAAATGGAGCGGGGTGGGAAACAATGGCCATGACGGAAAGGCCATAACACAATGATGCGCTATTTATTCCAAGAAGAAAGCGCGCGCTACATGCCCATGATCTGGTAACCGCAATCGACGTACAACACCTGGCCCGTGATCGCCGCCGCGCCGTCGCTGGCGAGGAAGGTGCCAGTGGCGCCGAGTTCCTCCGGCAACACATTGCGTTGAAGGGGCGCGTGCTCCGCGTTGTGCTTGAGCATGCTGCTAAAGCCCGCGATGCCGCGCGCGGCCAAGGTATTCACCGGGCCGGCGCTGATGCAGTTGACGCGGATTTTTTGCTCACCCAAATCGCTGGCCAAATAACGCGTGCTCGCCTCCAGCGACGCCTTCGCCACGCCCATCACGTTGTAGTGCGGGATCACGCGTTCGGAACCAAGATAACTCATTGCCACAATGCTGCCGCCCTCGGTCATCAACGGCGCCGCCGCGCGGCTCAGCGCCACCAGCGAATACGCGCTCACGTCGTGCGCCACGCGAAACGCCTCGCGCGTGGTGCCCACAAAAGTGCCTTCCAACGATTCCTTCGGCGCAAACGCCACCGAGTGCAGCATTAAATCCAGCTTGCCGCCAAACTTGTCGCCCACCTCGTTGAACACGCGATCAATGTGGTCGTCCTGCGTCACGTCGCATTCGGTGATCAGTGTGTCGTCGCCAAAGGTCTCTGCCAGTTGCTGCACGTTGTCCTTCAGGCGCTCGCCTTGGTAAGTGAACGCCAGCTCCGCGCCCGCCTCTTTCCACGCCTGCGCGATGGCCCACGCAATGGATCGCTTGTTTGCCACGCCGAACACAACGCCTTTTTTGCCGGATAAAATTCCCATAACGCCGCCAGCCCTACGGAAAACCGGCCCGCGGTGCAAGGCACAAATGAATTTGGCCTAGGGTGGGGCGTGCTCTCCGAGCGCGCCAATGCAGCTTTGACCACCAGCCCGGCAAACCATGCCAAGGCGGTTTCGGAGAAACCGCCCTACCATCGGCGTTGAATAATTCCCGGCACGCCACTACGTTCGCCGCATGAAACGCCGCGTTTATCTCGATCACCTTTCGGGCACGCCCCTTGCGCCCGAAGTGCTCGAAGCGATGCAGCCGTATTTGGAGAAACACCACCACGGCTTATCCGCCCGCGAGGCCATTGACGCCGCCCGCGGGCAATGCTCCCGGCTCGTCGGTGGCACGCCCGAAGAAAGTCTCTTCACCAGCAGCGGCACCGAAGCCAATAATCTCGCCGTGAAAGGCACGGCATTAGCCGAACGCTCGCGAGGCAATCACCTCGTGCTCTCTAACATCGAGCACCCGTCCATCGAGCAATCCGTCGCGTGGCTGGAGGAAAATGGTTTTGTAGCCACGCGCGTACCTGTGGATGGCGAAGGCTTCGTTTCGCCCGAAGCCATCGCGGAAGCGATCACCGACAGCACCATCCTCATTGCCACCCACCACGCCAACCACGATCTCGGCACTATCCAGGACATCACCGCCATTGGCGCGCTTGCCGACGAGCGCGGCATTCCGTTTTTGGTGGACGCCACCGCGAGCGGGGGTTGGCTGCCCATCGACGTGGCGGCGGCAAATATTTCGCTGCTCACCCTCGCCCCCCATCGCTTTGGCGGTCCGCAAGGCGCGGGCATGCTTTACCGCAACCGGCGCACGTCACTCGCGCCCATTCTTCACGGCGGCGCGCAGGAAGATGGCCTGCGCGCTGGCACGGAAAACCTTGCCGCCATCGTCGGGGCGGGCGCGGCAGCCGCGTTGCCGTCGGTCGATGTCTCCAGTCTGCAATGCCAACTGCACGAAGGATTGCTGGAAACCATTGAGCCCTTCCGCCTCAACGGCGCCGAACTTGGCGCGTGCCGTTTGCCCTCGCATCTCAACTATTCCATCGAGGGCATTGAGGGCGAGGGGCTGATGCTGGCGTTGGATTTGCAGGGCATCGCCATTGGCAGCGGCGCGGCCTGCGTCACCAAAAATCTGGCCGTGCCACCCGCGCTGACGGCAATCGGGCTTGACGCCGCCCAAGCCAAGGGCAACGTTCTCCTTTCCCTCGGCCGCGACACCACGGCGGCGGACATCGACCACGTGCTGGAAGTCATCCCCAAGCAAGTCGACAAACTCCGCAACCTGTCACCGGCGTGGAATGCTTAAAATGAATCTGGAAGAACAAATTCAAGAAGCGCTCAAAAGCGTGAACTATCCCGGCTACTCGCGCGACATCGTGTCATTCGGGCTCGTGAAAAACATTGCCGCGGCCAATGGCTCCGCCAGCATCACGCTGGAGTTGACCACTCACAACCCCGAAGTCGCCGCCCAACTCAAAGCCGCCGTGGAAGCGGCCGCCACCGCAGTGGACAGCATTGACCGCGCGATGGTGCAGATCAAAATGCCGCCCGCCGGCGAAGCCCCCGCCAGCGGTCAAGCCGGACCCAATCGCGTGCCGGGCATCAACAAAGTCGTTGCCGTGGCTTCGGGCAAAGGCGGCGTGGGCAAAAGCACTTGCGCGGTGAACCTCGCCTGCGCGCTGGCGCAGAACGGCGGCGAAATCGGCCTGCTCGATTGCGACATTTATGGCCCAAGCGTGCCGTTGATGATGGGCGTGAACGAACGCCCGCTCGTCAGTCCTGAAGAAAAACTGGTGCCGTTGATGAGCCACGGCGTGAAACTGATGAGCATGGGATTTTTATTGGACGGCGATCAACCGGTCATTTGGCGCGGACCGATGATCATGAAAACCATTCAGCAATTTGTGATGCAGGTGGACTGGGGCTCGCTGGATTATTTGCTGGTGGATCTGCCACCGGGCACGGGCGACGCGCAGTTGTCGTTGTGCCAAACCGTACCGCTCGATGGCGGTGTGGTGGTGACCACCCCGCAGGAAGCGTCGCTGGGCGTGGTGCGCAAGGGCATCGCGATGTTCGAGCGCGTCAATGTGCCGCTGCTGGGCATCGTGGAAAACATGAGCTATTTCACCGCGCCCAACGGCGATCGCGTGGAAATCTTCGGCCACGGCGGCGGCGCGGCGGAAGCCGAGCGGCAAGGCACGGCGTTTCTGGGCGAGGTGCCAATCTTCACGGAAATCCGCGAAGGCGGAGATGCGGGAATCCCCGTGGTTGTCCAATCACCCGATAGCGCCCCAGCCCAAGCATTCGGCAAGGTGGCCGCCGCTTTGGGTGAAGCTCTGGAGTAGCAGTTATTCTCTTTATCCACCCGTTGTTCACCAGTGGCTGGGGACAATTTGCCCCGGAATCCGGTTTTTTCGTCAAAAAAAGTGTTGTTTGTCTTGAACAGGCAGTGCTACTGTCCCGTCCCATTTGGCGGAGAAATCCCAATGGCTACGTCCACTGACAATCAGGAATTGCTGAAGCGCTCGTCGTTGTACCGCGAATTTTTGGCGGAACGCGAAGAGATTCTGCGCCACAAGTGGATTGAATCTGAAAAGGCCGGCAGCGATGTTGGCTTTGAGGAGGCATTGACGGGATGGATGCTGAAGCATCGCTCCGAATGGCGCAAGCGCCGGCAGGCAACTCGGCATTGCGTGTAAACAGTAAAGCCCTTTAACGCGGTCCCGCGAGACCGCCAAGGACAATGATAAAAAGAATCGGATTTTATCCGCGTTGGGTTCGCGTGCAAACGGGCACGGGAAATCGGCGCGGCTTTTTTTATGGCTGAACAACCCGGCGAACGCATTGTTTTGGAAGCCGACGCCCTCGCGCGTGCGTGGCGGCGCGTGGCACATGAGATTGCCGAGGCCCATTCCAATGGCAGCGCGGTAATCCTCGTGGGCATCCAACGCGGCGGCGTGGCTCTGGCGCAACAACTTGGCGAAACACTCGCCGGCATTTATGACAATCCCGTTGCCGTCGGCTCCGTGGAGCCCGGCCTGCACCGCGATGACCTCTCCCAACGCGGCATGGCTGAACTGCGCCCCACCGAATTGCCCAATGACTTGGCAAACAAAGTTGTGGTGCTCATCGACGATGTGCTTAGCACCGGTCGCACCGTCCGTGCCTCCATCGATGCGGTGATGGGATTTGGCCGACCACGCTGCATTCGGCTCGCAGTGCTCATCGACCGCGGCCACCGCGAACTGCCCATCCGACCGGATTTCGTCGGCAAGAATCTCCCCACCCATCCAGACGAACACATTGAAGTGCGCACGAACGAATCCAGCGCACCCATCGCAGTATCGATTACAAAGAAATGAGTTGGCATCGCAAACATCTGCTGGACATCGAGAGCCTCAATGCCGAGGAGTTGACCGCCGTGCTCGACACCGCGCGTGAATTCAAAGCCGTTGGCGAGCGCGACATCAAGAAAGTCCCCGCGCTGCAGGGCAAGACGGTAGTGAATTTTTTCGTGGAGCCTTCCACCCGCACGCGCGTGAGCTTCGAGCTTTCCGCGAAACGATTGAGCGCGGACATCATCAATTTTTCCGCCGATGCCTCGTCCTTCCAAAAAGGCGAGAGCCTCAAGGACACCGCGCGCACACTCGAGGCCCTCAATGCGGACATCATTGTCATCCGCCACAAAGCCGCCGGCGCGCCGCACTTTCTCTCGCGCTTCCTCAACGCCCACGTCGTTAACGCCGGCGATGGCGCGCACGAACATCCCACGCAGGCCTTGTTGGACGTCTTCACTATTCGCGAAAAGAAAGGCGACATCGCCGGCCTCAATGTCACCATCCTCGGCGATATTTTATTCAGTCGCGTGGCGCGTTCCAACATTTGGGCCCTACGTAAGCTCGGCGCCAATGTCACGTTGTGCGGGCCGAGCACGCTGGTGCCGCGTGTGTTTGAGCAGATGGGTTGCCGCGTCACTTACGATCTCGATGAAGCGCTGACCGATGCGGACGTAATCAATCTCCTGCGCATCCAACACGAGCGCCAACGCAAAACGATGTTCCCGAGCATCGGCGAATACGCCAGCCTGTTTGGCCTCAACCGCGCCCGCCTCGCCAAGA
>CAZJRV010000077.1:0-11851 GCA_964548235.1 uncultured Verrucomicrobiota bacterium | reverse complement strand
CAGGTTGCCCGCTTTTACCCGCCCCCGCGCCCCCCCATTATCACCCCGCCGGGGCCTGGGCCGGGGCCGATTCCGCATCCGGTGTATGCGCCGCTGGAGCTGCGCTCGCAGAAGGTGGATGTGAAGATCGAAAACCAAGTGGCCCGCACCACGGTGGAGCAGGTTTTTTACAACCCGAATCCGCGTCGGCAGGAAGGCACGTTTTTGTTCCCGGTGTCCAAGGGCGCGGCCATTGAAAAATTCCAGATGGAGATCAACGGCAAATTGCAGAAAGCCGAATTGCTGGACGCCAAAAAGGCGCGCAAGATTTATACCGACATCGTGCGCACGATGAAGGATCCCGCGTTGCTGGAATTCGCGGAGCAGGATTTGTTCAAGGTGCGGATTTTCCCGTTCGAGGCGCACGGCACCAAGCGCATCAAGCTCACTTACAATCAGGTTTTGAAAAACGACGCTGGCCTCGTGGGCTACACCTTTCCGCTGAACACTGCCAAGTATTCTGCCAAGCCGATTCAAGATTTGTCCATCAACGTGGAGTTGGATTCCAAGGTGCCCGTGAAAGCAATCTACTCGCCCACGCACGATGTGGAGGTGAAACGCACCGGCTCGAAGAAGGCCACCATCGGGTTCGAGGCCAAGGGCGTGCGGCCGGACAGCAACTTCACGCTCTACTATTCGCCCAAGCAAAAGGACATCAACGTGAACATCATCGCCCATCGTGAAGGTGGAAAAAATGGCGAGGGCTATTTCCTGATGCTCGCCGCGCCGGGCGTGGATGCCGCCAAAGGTAAGGTCACCGAAAAAGATATCGCATTCGTCATCGACACCTCCGGCTCGATGGCCGGCAACAAGCTCGAGCAGGCAAAGAAGGCGTTTGAATTTTGCGTGGCAAATCTGAACGACGGCGACCGCTTTGAGGTCGTGCGTTTTTCGACCGAGACCGAGTCGCTCTTCGGCGGCCTCAAGAAAGCCGGCTCGAGCAACCGCAAGCAGGCGCTGGACTTTATCCGCGACCTCAAGCCCATCGGCGGCACAGCCATCAATGCCGCGCTCACCGAGGCTCTGGACCTTAAGCCCGAGAAGAGCGACCGGCCCTTCGTGGTCATTTTCCTCACCGACGGTCGCCCCACCATCGGCGTCACCGGCGAAGGCCAAATCGTGAAGAACGTGGACGTCGCCGCCGGCAAGACCCGAGTGTTTTGCTTCGGCATCGGCACAGATGTGAACGCTCATTTGCTCGATAAAATCACCGAAGAAACCCGCGCCAGTTCCACCTACGTCACCCCGAACGAGGACATCGAGGTGAAGGTCTCCAGTTTTTACACCAAAATCAAGGAACCCGTGCTGGCCAATCCAAAATTGAAATTCCCCGGCGGCATTCGCGTCAGCAAACTCTACCCCAGCCCGCTGCCCGATTTGTTTAAGGGCGAAGAGCTCGTGCTCGTCGGCCGGTACAAAGGCAAGGGCAAAGGCGACGTGCTGCTCGAAGGCACTCTGGCCGGCAAGAAAATGCAGTTTGAATTCCCGGTGACCTTCCCCGCGCAGGCCGACCACGAATTCATCCCGCGCCTCTGGGCCACGCGGCGGGTCGGCTATTTGCTCGATGAAATCCGGCTGCACGGCGAGAAAAAAGAACTCAAGGAAGAGGTCACTCAACTCGCGCGCCAATACGGCATCGTGACGCCTTACACCGCGTACCTCATCATCGAGGATGAAAAACGACGCGGCGTGCCCGTCGCCCAACGCACCCTCCGCAACTTCGAGGCCGACCGCCAAGTGCTCGCGCAAGCGAAGGCTCAGTACGATGCGTTTAAGGCGGACAAGAGCGGCGACCAAGCAGTCGGCAGCGCCCGCGCCAATAAAATGTTGAAGGAAGCTAAGAGTTACCTCGCCCGAGCCGAGAGCAACCGCGAGGCGCAACAGGCTAACTTCGGCTATCGCGGACAAGGCGCCGCCGGTGGTATCCCAGCACCCGGCACCAGCGCGCCCGGTGGCGGATTGTCCGGTGGCGGCGCACAGTTTTATGCGCCCGGGAAAATGAATGCCAATGGCCAACGCGCCAAGGCTCGTGCTGTGTCGCAGCCGATGCGTTTTGCCGCGGGCAAAAACTTCACGCAAAATGAACGCTTTTGGGTGGACAGCACCGTGCAAACCGCCGAAGCCACCAAGGCCAAGCGCAATCGCGTGGAGTTCAACAGCGACGCTTATTTCGCGCTGCTCGCCAAGGAACCCAAGGCCGCCCAGTGGATGGCCCTCGGCCGCAATGTGCAATTTGTGCTGAACAACACCATTTACGAAATCTACGAAGACACCAAAAATGAAAAAAATTAACCTGCTCCTCGCCGCCGCACTGGCGGTTTTTGCACTCAACGCTTGGTCCGCGCTTTGCCCCAAGTGCACCAAGCTGGCATTCATTTCCAGCATCGGCAAATGCACGAAATGCGAAAACCACACCAGCAGCGGCGCGTTCAAGCTCTGCAAACAATGCAGCGTCAAAACCGGCAAATGCGCCCATTGTGAAAAATCCGTGACGGGCAAACCCATCGCTGACTCGCCCGATAAATCCGGCGGACGCAAAGCGTTCCCCAAACATTGGGGCGCACCGCCGCGTTTGCAAACTAAAGACCTTCGGCCGCTTCCCGGTGGTTATGGCCGCGGCAGCAGCACGTTGGCGGGTTGGATTCAAAAGAATCTAGACCTCGATGCCAAAGATCCCAATCGCGGAAAAATCAAACCCCACCCCGGCCCCGCCCCAAAGCCGGATCCGGTAGCCCCCCCTCTCAACGCGCCCAAGGTAAACCCCGTCGACATTGCGAAAGTGAAAGCCGCGATGGAAGCGTGGGCCAAGGCCAAGGCGAAGTGCGGCGGCAATTACAAATACACCGTTGGATTCTCCAGCGCGTTCGGCTTTGGCCACACCACCACGATCATTGTGAAAAACAACAAAGTGGCGGGCCGCGTTTACGAAGAATTCAACCGCCGCCAACCCCCGCCGCCGCCCGGCACTAAACCGGGATTTGGCCCGGGTGGGTTTATTGAAAATGAAAAGACCGTTGGCAAAAACAAAAAAGGTGCCCCTGCCAAGACGTTGGATGAACTGTACAAAGACGCCGCCGCCGTCGCTGCCAAAGCGTTACAGCCGCACGAGCGTCGATACGTTCGCACGGATAAGAACGGGCTGTTAACTTCTTGTTTCATTATGGACCGCCGTATCGCCGATGACGCCCCGCGCAAGGGCGTGGCCATCGGCACCATTACGCTCGAAGTGGCCCAAGATAAACCGAAGCAGGTTTTTAAATCGCCCAATGGCAAGGCGTTCCCCGCGCATTGGGGCGCCCCGCCGCGGCGCCAAACTCGCGACCTGCGTCCGCTGCCCGGCGGCTACGGGCGCGGCAGCAGCACTTTGCGAAAATGGATCCAAGAAAACCTCGACAAGGATGCGACGAAAAACGGCGCCAACCACGATCGACCCGAGTCAGTGCCGCCAAAGATTATCGGTAAGCAGGCCCCCGCGCCCATCCGGCTGGTTTCTCCACCCCCACGCGTTGTAGGCCGCCCCGCGCCTGTACCTAACCGGGGGCAACCGGAGCCAGATGGACCGCCTGCAGCCGATTGCGCCAAGTGCCGCACCGAGACGCATCAGCTGCACTTGGGCGTGGCCGAGAATGGCAAGACCATCACTGTGAAAGCCGGCAGCACCGTGCGCGTGCTACTGCGCGGCAACCCCACCACCGGGTTTACCTGGAACAACGCCACCAAATCAGACGTGCTGAAATTGAACGGTAAAATCACCCATCAACGCCAACCGGGCCGGCCGGCCAGCCGGTACCGGCCGGGATTGGTGGGCGTGGGCGGCGTGTCCACCGCCGAGTTTCAGGCGTCCAAGATCGGCAAAGGCACGATCGTTTTGGAGTACAAGCGCCCGTGGGAAAAGAAACCGGCCACCAACACCATCAAGATCAATGTGGTGATTACAAAGGACGGCTTGGCCGGCCCACAAGCGGCCAACCCGAACCACGCCGCGCGCATCGCCTTGCTGGAACAGGAGATTGCGCGGATGAAGGATTTTGCCACGCGCGCGCGGTTCAGACCCGAGGGACACCGGAAGTTTCAGGCCAAGATTGCCAAGCTGGAAAAGGAACTGGCCGAGTTGAAGGCAGCCACGGCCAAGCCGGCTGGCGCGGCTCTTTTGCCCGCGAAGATCACCCTAAAGGACGCGCAGGGCGGGTTTGTTGGATTCAGCGGCTGGATCACCATCATCAACGCGGACGGCTCGTGGACGCGCAGCCAGTTCATCAACCAAAACGTGCGCCCCGCCACCCAGCGCGGCCAGCTCAGTGCCACGCAAGCCCGACACCTCAAAAGCCTGCTCGCCACCGCGCAGGTGGAAAAACTGCCCGCCCGCCTTGGCAAGTTTCGCGGAGCCAATCCGCACGTGTTCACGCTCACGGTCGGCGAAAAACAAATCACGCTCACCCTGCCCACCGGTTCCAAGTTGGCGAAGCCCCAGCCCGGCGGCAAACTGGCCGACGCCGATGCGTTCGCATTGGTGGCCAGTGAATTGAAGAATTTGAAAGCCGGCAACGTGGCAATCGAAAGGCCGAACACCGGCAAGCCCACCTTCGACGAATGGGTGAAAGGCGGCATGAAAATCCCCGGTGACCGCGCCTTCATTGGCGGCACGCCGTGGTTTGACGAACGCCGTGGCGAACGCCGCACTCCGCGTGAGGTTTACGAAATTCTATTCGGCAAGAAGTAACCTTAATGCGGCTTCCGGCCCTGCGCTTTGGCTGGCGGGGACTTTAGGTTTTTCCGGTTGGCCATTAGCTCGGTCAGGTCGGCGGCGAAGTCGTCGACGTCTTCCGGCGTGGTATCCCACGAGCACATCAGGCGCGCGCCGCCTTCGCCGATAAACGTGTAAAAATGCCAGCCGCGCGCGTGCAGCGCGTCGATGACCGGCAATGGCAATTCCACAAACACGCCGTTGGCCTGACGCGGCATCAGGAGCTCCACGCCATTGATTTTTTTCAATGCGCGCGCGAGGCGGGCGGCCATTTTGTTCGCATGATCGGCGTGCCGCAGCCATGCGCCATTGCGCAGCAAATGCACCCACGGCGCAGCGATGTAACGCATCTTGGAAGCCAGTTGCCCGGCCTGTTTGCAGCGCCACTCAAATTCGTGCGCGAGGTCTTTGTTGAAAAATACCACCGCATC
This sequence comes from uncultured Verrucomicrobiota bacterium, assembly GCA_964548235.1. Classification (GTDB taxonomy): domain Bacteria; phylum Verrucomicrobiota; class Verrucomicrobiia; order Limisphaerales; family UBA1100; genus JACNJL01. The sequence continues at coordinate 6,637 of CAZJRV010000077.1, read as the reverse complement.
GCCCACCGGCGTGCCGTTTTTCGTCGCGCCAAGGCTGAGGATGTCGACGCCCACTTTCCACGTGATGTCTTTGGGCTTCACGCCCAGCTGTGCCACGGCATTGGCGAAGCGCGCACCGTCCATGTGGATTTTCAGGTCATGCTTTTTCGCCGCCTTGCGAATGGCCTTGAGATGGTCGGGCGTGTACACCGTGCCCAGCTCGGTGGCCTGCGTGACAGTGACGGCGCGCGGCTTGGGGTAATGCAAATCGGTGCGCTTAAGCACGGCATGCTCGATTCCCTCAGCATCCAGCCGCCCCTGTTTGCCGGGCAATAGCAGCACCTTGGTGCCGTTGGAAAAAAATTCCGGAGCGCCGCATTCGTCATTCTCCACGTGGGCGTACTCGTGGCAAAGGATGCTGTGGTAGCTCTGGCAGGTGGACGCGAGCGAAAGTGAATTGGCGGCGGTGCCGTTGAACACAAAGAACACCTCGCATTTGGTTTCAAAGACATCGCGAATGAGATTGGCCGCCTTGCGCGTCCAAGGGTCTTCGCCATAGCCGGGGGTGTGGCCGTGGTTGGCCTCCTCCAGCGCGGCCCAGGCTTCGGGGCAGATGCCAGAATTATTGTCGCTGGCAAAATGGCGCGCGCGTTTCATCGGCGCGTTGTACGCGAATCGGCGCGTTGAAGGCGAACAATTATTCCTTGCCGAGCAGGTGCTTCCGGAAAAATTCCATCGTGGCGAGGTGCTGGTAGTCGCGGTTGACCTTCTTGCGAAAGCCGTGCCCCTCGTCCTTGGCGAGCAGGTACCACACCGTCTGTCCCTTGGCGCGCAAGGCAGCCTCCATCTGGGCGCTTTCGCTGGCGGGCACGCGCGGGTCGTTGGCACCCTGCACAATGAGCAGCGGGCTGAACTGGAAATCCGGTTCCTTCATCTGCCGTTGCAACTGATTGAGCGGCGAAATTTCCTCCAGCACCTTGAGCATCTTGGGGTCGCGCTCATCGCCGTATTCCGCGCGCCTCAAATCGCGCCGGTAATCGCTGGTGTTTTTCAAAAATGTGACGAAGCTGGAAATGCCCACACGATCGATGCCGCACTTGAAAAATCCCGGCATGTGCGTGAGCGAGGCAAGCGTCATGTACCCGCCATAGCTGCCGCCCATCACCGCGAGGCGGTTGCCATCAATGTTGGGCATTGCATTGAGGCCGTTGCGCAGGGCCTCCACGTCGAGCATCACGGCGCGTCGCTTGGCGCCATTGTCGGCGGCGAGAAATTTTTTGCCGTACCCGCGCGAGCCGCGCACGTTGGGGCACACGAGCACCACGTTCAGTTCCGCAGGCAGAAAATTATAGCCACCCATAAACCGCGGCCGGAACTGGCTCTCGGGGCCACCGTGGTAATAGATGACCGCAGGCAATCCGCCGGTAACTTCCAGCTGCGAGAATTGAGCGTGCTTGCCCTTGTCGAAATAGTTGCCGGGATAATAAAACCACGCATCAAATTTAGTGCCATCGCGGCTGGTGAATGTGCCATTGACAGGGATGGGCAGGTCTGATGGATCCAGCCCGTCCAGTCCGGCGGATTGCCAAAGCACGCGGCTCACTGGCGCAAGGTCGAGCACGTGTACCTCGCCGGGTGAATGGGCCCACTCGTGGTCAAAGGCCAGAAGCCCATCGGCGCGCCACGCCATTGAGTGGATGACGCCGGGGAAAAGCTTGGGTGCGTAAAGTTGGCGCTGGTTCTTGGTGTCGAGCACGCGCAGCCGGCTCACGCCCGCCTCGTTGTGGGTGACGGCCAGATAGGCGCCGTCCTTGGAAATCTCAAGGCCTTCGACATCCCATCGGATGTCGGTGAGCAGGCGCGTGCGGCGGCCGTCCTTGAAGTCCAGTCGCACGATGTGTTGGAAATCAAATGACTCGTCGCAGGTGTAATACACCGCGCGCATCTGCGGATCAAACCGTGCAAGCCGATGGCTCACTTTGGTTTTTGTTTCGGGCGAAAAGAGCGTGCGTTCGCCGGTGTTCGCATCAATGAAATGAATGCGGCTGTGGTTGATGGAGAGGTATTCGATGACCAGCAACACGCGGCCATCGGGCGACCAATCTGTAATCCACCAGCCACCGCCGGGTAGCTTGGCCAGCAGTTTTTCACTGCCAGGCTGGGCGGGGTCCATCGTGTACAGATCATTATCACGCCCGTTGCGCTTGGGCGAAAAGTAGGCAATGCGGCTGCCATCGGGCGACCAGCGCGCGCCGGTGTGGCGGTGTTTGCCATCGGTGAGCATCGTGGCTTTCTTCGCGGCCACATCGAGGTGGAACACCTGAAATTTTTCGCTGCCGCCAGCATCGCGCAGAAACAAGATTCGGTTGCCATCCTTGGGATGATACGCTGCTGAACGCACCGGCTCGTTGCCATCGGTCAAGGCCACCGGTTTACCGTTGGGTTTGTCGACCATATGCAGCTGAGTGACCTGCCCGTTGGCAGGGCGGCGCGTGATGAGCATCGCGTGCTCGGTGGGATGCCAGTCCTGAAAGCGCAGCGGACGCACCTTGAGATACGGCGCGAGCTTCGCGGCGCGTTCGGTGGAAAGCGCGGGCATCCCGCGCGACACAATGTTGGCGGGAGCGGTCACCTCCGCGGCGTGCACCGCTTGGGCTACAATCATCAGCGTAAAAAAAAATCTCATCGGGGGTGCCAATCTTCCCTTGCGCGCGCGTTGTGGCAAGCGCAAAGGCTGGCATCCACGCCCCTTTCCTGCGATGCTTCGGCGATGCCGATTGTTACTAAGTTGCTGCACACCCGTTACCGCGTGGATGACCTCGAGCGGTCGGTGGATTTTTACACGAAAATCTTGGGTCTCACCGAGACGCGCCGACACACCTCGCCGCGCGGGTCCACGCTTGTGTTTTTGGCCACGCCCAACAGCGACGAGGAAATCGAGCTGTGCAGCTACCCCAGCAGTGGCGGCGTGCAGGTGCAGGAAGATCTCACGCACCTCGCGTTTCTCGTCGACAGCCTTGATGAGTTTGAGAAACACATTCAATCGCACGGCATTGAGTATTCCGACGGCCCGCATCGCAAGGATGACGGCGGCGGGTTTGCTTTCATCGACGCGCCCGAGGGCTATGAGATTGAAGTCATCCAGCGCGGACCCACTCCCGGCGATGGCGGTTACTAATTGTACCCGATGATTTTGCAAACGGGCGACATCACGTGGCAATTCCCGCGGCCTGTGGTGGTGATGGGCATCGTGAATGTCACGCCCGATTCGTTTTCCGATGGCGGCCAGTTTGTTGAAATCGATGCGGCCGTTGACCACGCGCTGCAATTGGCAAACGAAGGCGCGGAATTGCTCGACATTGGCGGCGAATCCACCCGCCCCGGCGCACCTCCGGTGGAGGAAGCGGAGGAAATCCGCCGTGTCATTCCTGTCATCGAGAAGCTTGCCGCGGAGACAAAGGCTGTCCTTTCCATCGACACGCAAAAACCCGCTGTCGCCCAAGCCGCCGTGGCCGCCGGTGCGCGGGTGATCAATGATGTTGCCGCCAATCGCTTGGACAATCCGCTGTGGCCCATCGCTGCCCAAACCGGTGCGGGCTACATCGCGATGCACATGCAGGGCACGCCTCAAACAATGCAAAATACGCCCGAGTATGACGACGTGGTCGCCAGCGTGGAGGCATTTTTTGAACAACAACTGGAGGCAATGGACGCGGCAGGGATTGCTGCTGAGCAAATCGTGCTCGATCCGGGAATTGGGTTTGGCAAAACCGTGGGGCATAATTTGGCGTTGCTCGCGGGGCTTGCCCGTTTTACAAGATTCCAGCGGCCGGTGCTGGTGGGCGCATCGCGCAAGTCGTTTCTAGGCGGGGAAGTCACAGAACGACTCGGTGCCAGCATCGCCTGCGCTTGTCGCGCCGCGGCCGAGGGAGCTTCGATCGTGCGCGTACATGACGTCCGCGACACTGTGCACGCCCTGCGCACGTGGGAAGCCGTGAATGGCGCGAAGAGCAATTGAATATGGAGGCAATCATCCATCTCGCACAGGCGAATCTGCCCCCGTTCATCGAAGAGATCTGGGAGTGGATCAAACTCGACTGGGCGTGGATCCTCCGTGCCGTGGTGGAAATCGCCGCACTGGCGGTGGGCATCTATTATATGTTCACCTTTTTGCAGCGCTCACGCGGCTGGCCGGTAGTGGTGGGATTCCTCGTCCTCATTGGCCTCACCACGATGATCGCGATGCTGAAGCTGCAGGTGCTGCGTTGGCTGCTGCAACAGCTCTTCCTGTTCACCACGGTTGCCATCCTGATCATTTTTCAGCCCGAGCTGCGCCGGCTGCTGGCCGAGCTGGGCAACCTGCCGCTCTTTTCCACCGATGAAGACAGCCCACTGGACGTGGATGCTGTGGTGCAAACCACCGATCGTCTTGCACGCCACCGCGTTGGTGCCATCATGGCCATCGAGCAGACTGTGGACATCCATCAGGAAACCCAAAGCGGCGTGCTGTTGGACAGCGCGCTGACGCCAGAGATGCTCGATTCGATTTTCTTTCCCAACTCACCCCTGCACGATGGCGGCGTGGTCATCCGGGCCGACCGCATCATGTATGCCTCGTGCATTTTCCCGCTCACGCGACGGCTGGATGTGAATCGCACGCTGGGCACCCGCCATCGTGCCGCCATTGGGTTGAGCGAGGAAACCGATGCGATCGTCGTCATCGTCTCCGAGGAATCAGGCGACATCTCGTACTGCCACGCCGGCGCGCTTCACAGCAACGTGTCGGTGAAACAACTCAAGGATTTTCTCACCGAGAAACTCAAGGCCGACGCCATGCCCGTGGAGAAACAAACCTTCATGGCGCGCGTCAAGGATTCGCTGCGCGACCTCGGTCAAATCATCAACAAAAAACTCCGGCCGAAGGATCACGTATGAGCGAACCGCCCCAAAGCGACAAGCACGAAGAACGCGACCTCAATGAATTCTGGTGGAAAGTAGGTTCCGTGGCCATCGCGGTGATGGTGTGGTTCATCATCACCACCGTGGCCGGCCTCTCCTACACCAACCGCGGCCGCGGCGGCAAACAGCCCGAGCCCAAGCCCACTTCCACCAACGCACCCACACTCGCCAATCCCGAACTCGATGGGGGAAACAATTAGCCCAACGATGAAACAAACGAATAAAATCTTTGGCACCGATGGCGTGCGGGGACGCGCCAACATCGAGCCGGTCACCGCCGAGACCGCCCTCAAGCTCGGCCGCGCTGCGGCGCACGTGTTCAAGAATCTCAATCCGGAATCCCGCAACCGCGAGAAGCACCGCATTGTCATCGGCAAAGACACGAGGCTCTCCGGCTACCTGCTTGAGAACGCGCTGGCCAGCGGCATTCTTTCGATGGGTGTGGATGTTCTTTTTATTGGCCCATTGCCCACGCCCGGTGTGGCGCGCATCACCCATAGCCTGCGCGCCGATGCCGGCATTGTCATCACCGCCTCGCACAATCCTTATGACGACAATGGTCTGAAATTTTTTCGGCACGATGGCTATAAACTCGATGACGCCATCGAGGAGCAAATCGAAAACCTCGTTTTTAGTGGCGACATTGATGATGTGCGCCCCACCGCCGATGAGGTCGGCAAGGCCGTCCGCATTGATGACGCCCTCGGCCGATACGTGGAGTTCGCCAAGCGCTCCTTCCCGCGCGGGCAAACTCTCGAGGGCGTTACCATCGTGGTCGATTGCGGCCACGGCGCCGCCTACAAGGCCACTCCATGCACCCTGCGCGAGCTGGGCGCGAACGTCATCGTTTATGGCAATCGCCCCGATGGCACCAATATCAACGCCGACTGTGGCTCCATGCATCCGGAGCAAATGTGCCACTGGGTACAGGAACACAACGCCGACATTGGCATCGCGCACGATGGAGACGCCGATCGCGTGCTGCTCTGCGACGAAACCGGAACCCTCATCGACGGTGATGACATTATGGCCATCTCCGCATTGGGAATGCTGGCCGAGGGTTCACTGGCCAACAACACGCTTGTATCTACCGTGATGAGCAACGCCGGCCTTGATGCCGCCATTGAAGCAGCCGGAGGCAACGTCATTCGCACCGATGTGGGCGATAAAAATGTCATCGATGAAATGCTAAGAGGCGGACACAATTTCGGCGGCGAACAAAGTGGCCACCTTATTTTTGGCGATCACGGCACCACCGGCGACGGCCTCGTGGCCGCCCTGCAGATTCTCCGCATTATGGCCGCGCAGCAAAAGCCGTTGAGCGAATTGGCCAAATGCTGGAGTCGGTTCCCGCAAAAACTCACCAACCTGCGCGTCACCGAGAAGAAGCCCATCGAGGAATTGGCCGACGTTTCCGGATTGGTCGCCGAAGCCGAAGCCGCATTGCAGGCAGAAGGCGGCCGCGTGCTCCTGCGCTATTCCGGTACCGAACCGAAAATCCGATTACTGGTAGAAGGCCGCAACGCCGATGCCTTGGATGCTTGGAGCGAAAGAATCATCACCGCCATCGCCGGCCAAATCGGCGATGAGTAATGGTAGGGCGTGCTCTCCGAGCGCGCCGCGGCGGGTTGGGGGAAAACCCCCCACCAAAAAATAAGCCGGCGGGGGGGGGTTTAAAAAATTTAAAATACCAAAGCGT
>CAZJRV010000076.1:0-11877 GCA_964548235.1 uncultured Verrucomicrobiota bacterium | reverse complement strand
GGGGGGGGCGGGGTGTTGGGGGGCCCCCCACCCCGGGGGGCCAAGTCAGGCATTCACCTCGGGCTGGGACGCCGTAAAAGGCATTGGCGAGCTGACCCTCAAGGCGGTTTGGCACTTTTCCCTGTGGGGTCTGTTTGGCTTGGTGTTTGGCGCGGTCGCGGGAATTTTCCTGTGGCGTTGGCTGCGTGACCGCGGGTGGATGGATGTGCCTTGGGGCGGCTACCAATACGTGCGCTGGCTGTGGCCGGTGCTAATGGTGGGCACGTTGTCGCTGGGCTTGGGCTCCGGGTTGGGCACGTGGGGCACGGGGCGCGCCTTCAAACAAGGCGCGCGCGAGGGGGAAGTCTTCGAGACGGCGGTGATGAAAACTTATGCAGCAATTATGGTTTGGCGGCTCGGGGGCACGGACGCGGACGCCAACGGCACATCACTTTTGGAACGCGATCTTGCCGGGGCAATTTCCAAGCTGCGCAAAACCACCGGTCAGGCGCAAGCCACCGAAAGTACCATGCGTGAGCGCGCGCTGGAGGAAGTGGATAAAAAATCCGGCGGCAGTTCAATTCAGAAATGGGTTGGCCACCAAGTCATCAAGATTCTTTGGGACGAACAACTCAAGGGCAAGCTCACCGACACCGAGGCGGCTGAATTTCTGGGTTCGTTGCAGACCGATGGCGTTTCCGATGTCCAAGCGGTTCAGTTGGCCAAAAAGAAAATCATGAGCGGCGTTTATCTCGCGCTGGATGAATCCGTGAATTCCATCGTGTACCCCACGCTCGCCACCATACTGCTCGTCGTGCTGGCGATGTTGCTGGGGCCGTTGGGAATTTTCTGGCTCATTCGCTGGCTTTGTCTTCGCCGAAAAAAGGATCCGGAATCTCCACCGGGCGCGGATGATGAGCCACCGCTTTTGAATGCGGAAGCAAACTAAGGAGTCCTAATTTATTCGCGACGCCAAGCTGTGCGCCGCCCTATTAAAAAAAATGAATTTACAACGTGTTTCTCGATGGGGACTGCCCGTGCTGGCGGTCGCCGGAATGGCCGGAAATTTGGCTGCCGCAAACGCGGATCTCATTGCCCAAGGCAAAGCTCTTTTCCAAACTAAAATTTGTTTTACGTGCCATCAAGTCGAAGGCGGCCCACCCGCGCTGGCGGGCGTGGCGATGAAGGCCCCCAAGTTCGAGGGCAATTTTTGGGGCAAGGAACGCACGGTCACGATTGGCTTTGGCGGCAAGGACGCGAAGGCGAAATTCGATGAAGCGTATTTCGTCGAGTCCATTCGCAATCCATTCGCAAAAGTCGTCAAGAGTGCCGCGGCGCCCATGCCGCCGCCGCCCGCGGTGAATGACGCCGAAATGAAAGCGCTCATCGCATATGTGAAATCGCTGAGCGACGGCACCGCGCCGGCCGCCGGCGGCATCGTGGCCAAGGGCGCGATTCGCGATTTCAAGTATCGCGTTTATAATGGCTCGTGGGATAAGTTGCCGGATTTTGAAAAACTCAAGCCGGTGAAGACCGGCGAGGCGAAGACCGGCATTGCCGACACTAATCTTTCCAAGAAGCGCGACAATTTTGGCATCGTCATCGAGGGCAATTTGGAAATCAAAAAAAAGGGCAAGTACACATTCAACCTCGGCTCGGATGACGGCTCGCGATTGATTCTCAACGGCAAGGTCGTGGTAAATAACGACGGCATTCATGGCGTGAAAAACGCCAAGGGCTCCGCCGCGCTCGAGGCGGGTTTGGTGGCCATACGCATCGAGTTTTTTGAAAAGGGCGGCGGCGAGCATCTCTCGCTGGATATGTCCGGCCCGGGAATCAAGAAGCTGCAGCTCGCGCGCAACACCGCCCCGCAAGGCGGCGGCAACAAGCCCGCCATTGCCACGGGCAATCCCATCATCCCCGTCAACAACGAGGCGGTCATGTATCGCAACTTCATCCAAGGCGCGAGCCCGCGCGGCATCGGCGTGGGCTATCCGGAAAAACTCAACGTGTGTTTCGACGCCAACGCGATGAACATCGTGATGCTCTGGCACGGCGCATTCATGGACGGTGCCAAACACTGGAACGGCCGCGGCCAGGGCTTCCAGCCGCCGCTTGGGCATTATCTCATCCACCTCAAGCGCGCCCAAGCGATCGCGGTTTTGCCCAACGTCAGAGCTCCATGGCCGGAACTGAAACTGGGCAACAACGACGATGACCGCGCGAAGGGGCTGCGTTTTCGCGGCTATCGTTTGGTGGAAGGCCGCCGCCCTATTTTCAAATACACCGCGGGCGAAACAGTGATTGAAGATTACGTGATTCCCGCGGCTGGCGCGCTGCCATCCTTCACACGCCAACTCACGCTCACCGGCAGCGGAAAATATTATTATCTCGCCGGCGCCGATGGCCTCATCGAGAAACGCGGCGACAGTTGGAAAATTGGCAAAACCCTCAAGCTCACGCTCGATTCGCCCGACGCGCCCATCCTCCGCGAGGGCGCGAATGGCAAGGAACTCCTCGTGCCCATCACCGTGCGCGGCAAGGCAATCATCCGCGCGAAGTACGAGTGGGATTTGAATTAATCTTTTAGAAAAGGAATTTTGAAAATGAAAAAACTAATTCTCTTCGTTGGCGCATTGATGGCTGGCCTCGCCCACGGCGCGCTTGCACCGAAGCAAAGCGATTATTACACGTTCACTCGCGTACCCATTCCGGCGGATGTTTCGCTGGAGGCAAGCGGCATCGCGATGTTGCCCAACGGCAAGCTCGCCGTCAGCACGCGGCGCGGTGATATTTATACCGTCAACAATCCGCTCGGCAAAGCCGACGCCATGAAGCTAAAACTTTACGCGCGCGGCCTGCACGAGCCCATCGGCCTCCACTGGAACGACGGCTGGCTCTACGCCACGCAACGCTGCGAGGTCACGCGCATCAAGGACGAAGACGGCGACGGCCGCGCGGATATTTTTGAAACGGTGAATGACGGTTGGGGTGTGAATGGAAATTATCACGAGTATGCGTTCGGTTCGCAGTTCGACAAGGCCGGCAATATGTGGATTGTGCTTTGCCTCACCGGTTCGTTCAGCAGCGATACGCCGTACCGCGGCTGGTGCGTGCGCGTGAACAAGAAGGGCGAGATGATTCCCACTGCCAGCGGCATCCGCAGTCCCGGCGGCATTGGCCTTAATCATTTGGGCGATGTGTTTTATGCGGATAATCAGGGCCCGTGGAATGGTTCCAGCTCGCTGAAGCATTTGGCGGCTGGCTCATTCCAAAGCCATCCCGCCAGTTACAAATGGTGGAACCTGCCGCTTGTTAAAAAACACCTTGGCCCCAAGCCGCCCGTCACTCCCAATGACAAAAGCCGCATTCCGAAGGAACGGCAACGTGTGAAGGAGTACGTGCCGCCCGCGTGTGTGTTGCCGCACGACAAGCTAGGCCGTTCCACCAGCGGCTTTGCCTTCGCGAGCAATGAAAAATTTGGCCCCTTCAAAAACCAATTGCTCGTCAGCGATCAAAGCCACTCCAACGTCAGCCGTGTGATTCTGGAAAAAGTAAACGGCGTCTACCAAGGCGCGGCAATTTTGTTTTTAACCGGATTTGGCTCGGGCAACATTCCGTCATTTTACCACGAAAGTGGCGCGCTCTTTGTGGGCGGCAGTGATCGTGGCTGGGGCGCGCGCGGCGGCAAACGCTTCGCGCTCGATCGCGTGAACTGGACCGGCAAGGTGCCATTCGAGATCCACGAAATGCGCGCAAAGCCCGACGGCTTTGAACTCACCTTCACTCAACCCGTCGACCCCAAAACCGCCGGTGACGTGGCCAGTTATTCGATGAAGGCGTGGACCTACATTCTGCAAGCCCAATACGGCAGTCCAGAGGTGGACAAAGTCACACCGGAAATCACCGCCGCCATCGTGGCCGCCAACAACAAAAGCGTCCGCCTCAAGATTGATGGCCTCGTGAAGGGCCACGTGCATCACCTCTCGTCCGGAGGCATTCGCTCCAAGGACGGCCTTCCGCTCCTGCACCCAAACGCCTACTACACGCTCAACGAGATTCCGAAGAAGTAGCCACCGCTGCGCATTGTAGCGCAGATTTTCAATCTGCCGTACCGCAGGCTTGCAGCCTGCGAATCGTGCCCACGCCCCACTTCGCGCTATCCAACCGCCTCGCACTTCCGTACCCTCGCGGTGCTCTATGAGTGACGAGGCAAAATGCATCCGGGTCATCGATTCCCACACGGCCGGCGAGCCGACGCGGGTGGTGGTGGAGGGATTGCCGGAGTTTTCCGGTGCACCGGAGGCATGGCGCGATTTCCTGCGGGACAACCACGACGGCCTGCGCACCGCCGTAACCTGCGAACCGCGCGGGCACGAGGCGATGGTGGGCGCGTATCTGTTGCCACCCACGCAGCCGGACTGCGTGGCGGGCGTGGTGTTCTTTAACAACGTCGGCTACTTGCACGGGTGTTTGCACGGCACCATCGGCGTGACCGTCACGCTGGCGCACCTTGGCAGGTTGAACGAAGGCGACAATAAAATCGAAACGCCGACGGGCATCGTGACTGTGCGTCCTCCTGAAGATGGTTGGGTGACGGTGCAAAACGTGCGCAGCTATCGCCACGCCGCCGCCGTGCCGGTGGAAGTGCCCGGCTGGGGAACTGTGCAGGGCGATGTGGCTTGGGGCGGTAATTGGTTTTTTCTCATCGAGGCAGGAGATTCCATCGAAGTGGATTTCAAAAACCTCGACCAGCTCACTGACTTCACCTGCGCCGTGCGCACGGCGTTGGAGGCTAACGGCATCACGGGCAAGGACGGCGGCGAGATTGATCACGTTGAGGTGTTTGGTCCGCCAACGGATGATTCGGCCGACAGCAAAAATTTCGTCCTCTGCCCGGGACGCGAATACGATCGCTCGCCCTGCGGCACCGGCACCAGCGCCAAGCTTGCCTGTTTGCACGCCGATGGAAAACTGCAGCCCAGCCAGCCGTGGCGTCAGGCGGGTATTCTCGATACGGTTTTCGAAGGCACTGTGGAGGAAGCACCTGAAGAGGGGCAAAGCGGCGTGATCCCAACCGTCAAAGGGCGCGCCTTTGTCACGGGTGAAAGCAAACTGCTCGTGCATCCTAAGGACCCCTTCGCCGAAGGCATCGTCTATTCCCGTGCCTGACCGCGATCACGACATTCTGATTGTCGGCGGCGGCGTCATCGGCTTGTGCTGCGGTTGGTACCTATCGCAAGCGGGCCGCACGGTGACCACTCTCGATCGCGACCCCACGCGGCGCGAATCGTGTTCCGATGAAAACGCCGGGATGGTCGTGCCCAGCCACTTCATCCCGCTCGCCGCGCCGGGCGTCATTGCGCAGGGGCTCAAGTGGATGCTCAATCCGAAGAGCCCGTTTTACCTGCGGCCGCGACTGGATCCCGCGCTGTGGAGTTGGTGCTGGCAATTCTATCGCCACGCCAACGCGCAACACGTCAACGACACCAAACAATTGCTGGCCGACATTAGCCTCGAAAGCCGCCGATTGTTTTTGGAATTGGCCGATGAACTAAACTTCGACCTCGCCACGCGCGGCTTGATGATGCTGTGCCGCACCGAGGCCGGCTTGGAAGCGGAAGCAAAGGTCGCCGCACTGGCCCAGAGTGTGGGCGTGGAAGCCGAGGTGTGCGATGCCGCACGCGTGGCCGAGCTCGATCCCGATGCGCTGATGGATATCGCCGGCGCCGTGTGGTTCGCACAGGATTGCCATCTTGATCCGCAAATTTTCATGGAGGAACTCCGGCGCGGCATCCGCGAACGCGGAGGGACATTCCTCGATGCTGATTGCAAAAAAATCATCCGCAACAAAAACCGCGTCACCGCCATCGAAACTGCCAATGGCGAACGCCTCAACACCGGGCACCTCATCCTTGCCGGCGGCACTTGGACGCCCGGCCTCGCCCGCGAGCTTGATTTGCACATCCCAATGCAGGGCGGCAAAGGCTACTCGCTTACGCTCCGCGATCCCGCTGAACTGCCGCGCCTCTGCTCGCTGCTCAAGGAAGCCCGCGTCGCTGTCACGCCGATCGGCGACAAACTCCGCGTCGGCGGCACCATGGAAATCTGCGGCACCGATCTATCGGTCAACCGCACCCGCCTCCAAGGCATCATCGAGGGCTTCTGCCAATTCTTCCCCGCCTTCACGCCCGACGACTTCGCCGGCATCGAGCCGTGGAGCGGCCTGCGTCCCTGCACCCCCGATGGCCTCCCCTGCATCGGCCCCATCCCCGGCACCGCCAACGCCACCATCGCCACCGGCCACAACATGCTCGGCCTTAGTCTAGGCCCCGTGACGGGGCAAATGGTGGCAAATATTGTGGTTGAGAAGCAGTCAGGATTGGATATTGATTTGACAAAACTTGCATCAAATAGGTTTTAATCAATTCCCGACCCTACTATAAAAAAATTTGAAATTTACAGTATGCAAAATTAAAAGGGGCGGGCATAATGGCCCGTATGAAGATTCATCTTTTTCTCTTGGGCTTGGGTGTTGCGTTGTTTCTGGGGTGCGGTCGCGCGGAGATGCCGGAGGAGCAGTTGCCGGATGATATGATTATCGATTTTTCCATTCGCGAGGCTTTGGGGGAAGGGAATGTGTTTGCCATGCACATGGAAATGCGCAGGTTTGGCCATGATCATGCCGAGGCGGAGATGGAAGCAACGGGGGAGGATTCGCCTGCAGGAGGAGGCGAGGAGGACAAGCCGTTTGTGCGGCCCGTGGATCCCGTGGCTCAGCTGACTGAGTTGACCATCTGGAATCGTGGCTTGGGCGATGTTTCCGGCTTGCTACGTTTGAAGGCGGTGAAGTCGCTTTATCTGGTGGATAATGAAATTCGCGATGTGCGGCCCTTGGTTCAATTGACGGAGCTGGAGGAATTGTATCTCGACCGGAACCCGATTTTCGATGTTTCAGCCTTGGCGGGTTGCAAAAAATTAAAGGTGCTTTCCCTGCGCGGCACGCCGGCAGCGGAAAGGCCCGGCGTGGCCAAGCTCAAGGCGGCCCTGCCGAATTGCGAAATAATTTTGAAATAAACCACCCAAGTTAAATTCAATTTATGACTTTAAACAAATACATCATCCCCGCTTTGTGCGCGCTCGTGTTGACCATGAGCTGTGGTGAGAAGACTGATGACCCACAGAAAGATGCCAAGCCCAAGGCGAGTGGCTCAAGCCCTAATCCGGAAGCATCTACAGCAAACGTCATCCCGCTCAAGTTCGGCAAGGAAAGCCAAGGGGTTTCCATGTACTCATTCGTAAAGGAAGCGTATGTGAAAGACCGCAAGGGAATGGATATAATGCTGTATTTCGATAGGGACGATTGTGCTCAAGGTGCCATCTTTGGAAACGATGACGAGCCGGGTTATCTTTTCCCGGTGGGCAACAAAGCGTGGAGTGAATTGGCTTTGGATAAAATCCCCGAGGAAAATGCAAAAACTGAGGTTGGGATCATGCCCATCACCAAGGGCAAGGAGGGATTGGCATTTTGGGTAAAGACAACCAGCGGCCGTTTTGCAATGGTGAGAATCAAAAGTGTGCAGACAGCGTCCATCGAGGATTTAATTTCAGGCGCAACGGCCAAGGTCGAGCTGGAATGGGCTTGGCAAACTTCTGAATAACAATCCACAACAACGCTTAATTTTATGACCATGAAAAAATACATCATCCCCACTCTGTGCGCGCTCGTGTTGACCGTGAGTTGCGGCAAAAAACAGACCACACCAACCGCCAACACCAATCCGGCGCCGGACAATTCCACTCCGGGTGGTAGTGCGGCGGCTCCGCTGGCACCACCGGCCAAGCCTTTGGCTGCGCCGCAGCCGAATGTGCCGTCGACCACTTCATTCGCGGCGGTCACCAAGCATTTGGATGCGGGCGGTGATTTTTATCTCTACTGGAATGCCGGGCAGGTGCAGGACTGGGCACAGGATGGCCTGGAGAAGCTCGAAGAGGTTTTGAAAGACGAGATGCCGCCGGAAATGCGCGGCGAAGCGGACACGTATATGAAGCTCGCCAAGGCGGCTTACATCGAGAGCGGGCTGAGCAGCATCGATGGTTTTGGCGCGTCATCCTTCCGCACCGGCAACGGCTTGCGCCGGCACAAGGTGATGATCCATCGCGATCCCGCCAAGGGTGACGGCCTGATGTGGAAGGCGCTGGGCACCGCGCCGCACGAGCTGGGCGGCCTCAAGCTGATGCCTGCCACCACCGCCTACGCCATTCACGCCGATGCGGACGTGGCCGGCACGTTCAAGTGGCTCAAGGGATTCATTGCCAGCAACCTGCCCGCCAAACAAGGAGCGATGCTGGCCGAATTGCTGGAGGAAGCCAACGCCGAGGTGCCCATCGAGAAAATCATCAACAGCACCGGCGGCGAGATGGGAATGTATTTCACGTTGAACCCAAACAAGATGATTGAAGTGGACCCCCGGATGCTTGGCCTTGGCATTGGCGGACCGGGTCCGTGGGAAATGGAACCGGATATGGAAGTGGAATTGCCAAGGAAGCCGGACTTTGAAGAATTTGAACCAGAGCCAAGGGATGGGCCTCCGGGGCCGGGTGGGTTTGATCCTTCAAATGGCGACGCCCTCCCGCCAACAAAGGGAGAAGAAGCAAACCCTCTGCATAACGGCCGCGTATTAGAGCAGCTGCCACCACGGACAGAAAGGGCACTACGAGCTGGTTCGGGAGACGATCCTCTCACTCTCGAAAAAGTGGCTGAGCAACCCGGATTCCCCGGTGGAGAAGGTGGATTCGACACGGGCAAGCCGGATATGCCAATGATCAAAATCCCCGAGCCCGGCCTCGTGCTGGTGCTCAAGGTGAAGGACAACACCATCCCCGAGCTGCTGGCCCCGCTGCTCAAGCAAGCCGGTGCCACCGCGCAACAGGTGGACGGCGTGAAATTGCAGTCCATCCCCCTCCCTGTGCCGGCGGACGAATTGCCCGTGGCCGTCAGCCCCACGTTATTCCAAGTGGGCGAGTACCTCGTCATTACCTCCACCATGGATCTGGCCAAGCAAGTGGTCGCCGTCCACAGCGGCAAAGCCGAGGGGCTTGCAGGCACCGCGGAGTTCAAGAAACTCACCAACGGCCTCGATCTCAAGGGCAATATGATCACCTATATGAACAGCCTAGTGGGCGAGACCAACAAAAAAATTATGACCGCGGGGATGCAGGAAGAATTCCATGGTGCGCCACAAACCGCCGTGGAAATGATGGCTGAGGTGAACGCCTTCTTCCTCGAAAGCCAGGTGTCGCTCCTCTCCGTCACCGGCGAAGGCTACCTCATCCAGAACCAAACCACCGGCCACATCCCGATGGACGCAAACATCGCGCTGGCCATCAGCGCCGTGCCCGTGGCAGTCGCCGCCGCCTCTGCCGCCCCCGCCGTTCTGCCCGCGTTGGCTAAAGCCAAGGCCAAGGCCAACCGCATCAAGAGCATCAACAACATGAGGCAAATAAACAACGCCCTCCAAGCCTATGCAAGTGACCACGATGACAAACTCCCCCCCGCCGACAAGTGGTGTGATGCGATTATCCGGTATGCGGGCAGCCCATTGATCTTCATCTCCCCGCAAGACCCCGAGGCGAGGGCGAGATTTGAGCGCGGCGAAAAAGTCAGCTCCTATGCCCTCAACGCCGACTTGGCAGGCAAAAACTTGTTTGAAATCAACGATTTCAACACGGTACTCGTCTTCGAGTGCGACCTCGGCTGGAACGGCACCGGCGGCCTCGCCGACCTCCGCAAAAATGTCCCGCCCGACCAATGGAACATCAGCACCATCGATGGCTCCTGTCGCCAAACCAACCCCAACCGAATGCAACAGAACCGAATCAAATGGAAGCCGGCGGGACGTTAAGGCAGATCTAAAATTAAAAAATGAAAAACACACTAATCGCCACGACACTTCTCTCCGCTATGCTTCTTGGCTGCGGCAAAGATACCTCCGATGTTGTCGAGGAATCCCCCGACAAACCTAAAGCAACCCAGACAGGCGCCAAGGATCCCAAGGAAGTGGTGCACGGTGTGGTCGCCGCCTTGGCAAAACTCGATTATGAAGCCTTCAAGAAATTCACCTGCCTCGGCATGACCAAGGAACAATTCAAGGCCTTTATGGCCCAGAATGATTCCGGGAAAATTGCGCGCGTGTGGGATGCCGAGGCCGATGACTTTGTGCCGGCCTTCAAAACCGCCATGAAGGCTGCCTTCGATGAGGTCATTAAAGACAGCATGAAGGAAGGCTTTAACATGACCAACGCCAAGGTTGGTGAAGTGGAATTCACCGACGACATCAAGGCCAAGCTCACCGCCGGCAGCGCCAAGCTGGAAATGCATCTGGACGATTGCTTCCTCACCCCCCAAGGCCTGCTGATGTTCGACATCATCAAGGTGCGGTAACCGAAAAAACATATTTCATTCTTCGCGCTTGAGTGAATGGTGCCACCCCGTCATCATGGAGGCACACATGAAGGCATGGACTCCTATCGCTCTATTAACTACTTTGCTCGTCATAGGTTTGCAACTGCAGGCCGATGAGTTTTCCGTAATCAAAACCAAATCCGGCGTGACGGTGAACCACGACGGCAAGCTCTTCACGCGTTACATCATCGACCAATCCAACAAGCCGTTTCTGTGGCCGGTCATCGGGCCGAATGGGGCGGAGATGACGCGGGCATTTCCCACAGCGAAACGGGCCGGGGAGCGTACGGATCATCCGCATCATCGCTCGCTGTGGTTCGGGCATCAGGGCACGGCCGGATTTGATACGTGGCACGAGCCATTGAGCCGAGGCGTGAAGCCCGGCGAAGAGAAGGCAAAAAAGAAGCGCATCGCCGGCATGGGCAACACCGTGCATCGTGAGTTTGTGAAAGTGGCCGGCGGCAAAACGGCGGTCATCATCACGCGCAACGATTACGTGGGCAGCAATGGCAAAAAACTATTGGCCGATCTGCGCACCCACACCTTTCGCGTCGCCAACGGCCAACACATCATTGACGTGGACATCGTGTTCACCGCCGAGCACGGCGATTGTCGACTCACCGACAAAAAGGACTCTGGCTTCAGCGTGCGCGTGGCCACCACAATGGACGTGGACAGCAAGAAGGGTGGCCGCATCATCAATAGCAACGGAATCACCGACAAAGCCGCGTGGGGCAAACGCGCCGAGTGGGTGGATTACCACGGCCCAGTCAACGGCAAAACCGTTGGCGTCGCGATCCTGAATCACCCCAAGAGCTTCCGCCATCCCACCCCGTGGCACGTCCGCACTTACGGCCTGTTCACCGCCAACCCGTTCGGCCTACGCAGCCTTGGCCAAGGCAAGGACAGCAGTTTCACGCTCAAGAAAGGCGAGAGCATCACCCTGCGCCACCGCGTGATCTTCCATCTCGGCAACGAAAAATCCGCCAAGATCGCCGAGGCCTACATGGCCTATTCGGCGGAGAAATAGCGGCGTTTCAGTTGCGTTCCAGCGAGAGGGGCCTACCATCGGCGCATGGCTAAGTTGCTGCATCGCGTTTCGTTTATCTTTTTTGTTTTGGCTGCGGTCGTTTCGTTGGCGGCGGCTGACAAGGCCAAGGTGGTTTTTATCTCGGGCAAGCCGAGTCATGGGCGGTTGGCGCATGAGCATCGGGCGGGGAATATGTTGCTGGCCAAGGCGCTGAATGAATCCGGGCTGCCGGTGGAGGCGGTGGTGCTGAAGGATGTGGGGTATCCGAAGGATGCGTCGGTGCTGGATGACGCAGGCACGATTGTGATTTTTTGCACGGGGCACGGCGGACATGTGCTGAATCCGAAGCTGAAGGAGTTTGATGTGCTGATGAAAAAGGGGAAGGGCGTGGTGATGATTCATT
>CAZJRV010000075.1:0-11942 GCA_964548235.1 uncultured Verrucomicrobiota bacterium | reverse complement strand
GGTGGAGGATCGCTTTCGTTTTTGACGGGAGAGGAAAGTCCGAACACCACAGGACACGATGCCGCGTAACGCCGGTTTAGCCGGGGATACACGCGGGCAGCTGTTTCGTAAGAGGCGGTTGACGGAAAGTGCCACAGAAAACAAACCGCCCCGGTTTCGGCCGAGGTAAGGGTGAAAAGGCGGGGTAAAAGCCCACCGCGCCGAGCGCAAGCGAGGCGGCACGGCAAACCCCATCGGGTGCAAGGCCAAATAGAGGGCCCGGGACGGTCCGTCCCACGATCGGAAACGATCACGGCCCCGGGTAAGGCTGCAACAGATAAATGATCCTCTCCGCCGGAAACGGCGCAGACAAAATTCGGCTTACAGCCCTTCCAAGGTTTTTGAATTTATCTCTGCAGTTGAGCGTTTCTTTTATGGGAGTTTACGGAGGGTGAAATGCAGCGGCGCGATTTTTTAAAACTCGGCTTAGGCGGACTGGCGTTGCCGGAACTGCTCGCCTTGTGGGCAAACGCCTCTGAGGGCGCCAATGGTTTTGGTCGCGCCAAGAATTGTATCCTACTCTTCTGCTGGGGTGGCATCAGTCATCTGGATACTTTTGACCTCAAGCCCAATGCGCCCGCGAACATCCGGGGCACGTTCAAGGAAATCCCCACCACCGTCCCCGGCATTCGCATTGGCGAACATCTCCCCGGTTTTGCCCGTACGATGAAGCATTGGGCCATCGTGCGCAGCGCACACCACAATGCGCCCAGCCATCGCTCGGGTGCCTACTGGAATCTCACCGGCCACCAGCCGCAAAATCTCACCGGCAATTGGCCGGCCAGCCGCGCGGATTGGCCGTCGATCGGCTCCATGATTTGGGAAGCCAAGGGCGCGCCTGCCAATCATTTGCCAGGTGCAGTGGCATTGCCGTACACCATTTACGATGGCGGAGTGTCTAACGGGCAGGATGCCGGCTTCCTTGGTTTGGCGCGTGATCCAGCTGTGTTTCGGCCGCCCAGTGAGGGTCTGAAAATTTACCAGGGCAAATCACCCACTTCCGGACGGATCGATCTAAACCTGCCAGAGGGCGTCAGCCGCAATCGTCTTACCAGTCGGCGCGGGTTGGTCGAAGGCTTCGGTCAAGCTAAACGCCCCGCCTTGGCAGTGGAATCCGCGGCCATGCGTCGTACGCAGGAGCAAGCGCTGGACATGTTACTCAATCCTATCGTGCACGAGGCGTTTGATTTGGAGAAAGAGCCACGCGCCCTGCGCGAAAAATACGGCATGCACATCTGCGGCCAAAGCGTACTAGCCGCTCGTCGTCTCACCGAGGCCGGTGTTCCGGTCGCCACCGTCTATTGCGCGGCCGGAGACTTGAATGGCTCGAAGGGATCCCACTTCGACACACACGCAGATAATTTCAACAAGCTCAAGAATCACATGCTGCCACCCTTCGATCAGGCCGCGGCGGCGTTGGTTGAGGATTTGCAAGAGCGCGGGCGGCTCGATGAAACACTCGTGGTTATGCTCACGGATTTCGGGCGCACGCCCAAGATCAATGGCAACGCTGGCCGCGATCATTTCCCGGGCGTGTACAGCGTGGTGTATGCCGGTGGCGGCATTCGCGGTGGGCAGGTTTATGGCACGTCCAATGCCACCGGTTTTGAGCCTGACGAAAAACCCTGTGGCCCGCCCGACCTGCACGCGACCATCTTCCACGCGATGGGCATCGACCCCGGCAAAATGATTCATGATCGGAACAACCGCCCGTTGCCCATTTGCGATGGCCAACCGTTGCCGTTATTTTAGCCAAAGCTTCAGACAAGATTTGCCGTCCAACAAGGCAGGAACATCGCTCATGAAACACGCCATTCAATGCACCATCCTTTTTTGTGCGCTCGCCTCAATCGCAGTCGCCGATCCGCCCGCCGAACTCAAGTGCGACCTCCGCAGCTGGGCCGGCCAGTGGCAGACGAGTTACGGGGTGATGCACCTGCGCTTTGATGATGAAAAATTCACCGGCCATTACGGTTCATCCAAGCACGCGGTGCGCGGACGGTTTGATCCAAAAACGCCGTGCACCCTGCGCGGAGTTTGGCAGCACACCGGCAGCACTTCCACGGGCCGCTTCACGTTTCGCATCAACGGCAAGGGCACGTTCAAGGGCAACTGGAGCACGGGCGATGCCGATCCGGATGTTTCCGGCAGCCCGTGGGCCGGCAAACGCCCGGCAGTGCCAGTGGTGTCTGTGCCACACAACTTGACGCTGGCTGAGTTGCAACGTGAACAAGCCCGGCAAATGACGCGGCTTGATGCCGAATACGCCAGAGCGTATCGGCAGATGTTGACCAAACACCTCGCCGCAATGCTGGCGTTGCACGAAAAATTATTACAGCAAGGCAATAAAAGAAAAGCAGATGAAGTGGCGACGGCCTTGGCGAAGTTGCGACGTGAGATTGAATCGATTCCGCCTGTCAATGAAGGGCATGGCGGGGAAGAAGGTGGCGGTGAAACACCGGATCCACCCCTGGAACCGGGGCCGGAAGGCGGCGAGATTTTTAATGATGCCAATCTGGAAGCTGCCATTCGCAAGGCCTTGGTCAAACCCAACGGTGCCATCACGCGCGCCGACCTCGTGAGATCGGAAAAGTTTGAAGCTTCGTTTTCTGGCATCACCGATATCTCCGGCCTTCAGCACGCAGTTAATCTGACAACACTGGATTTGTCGCACAACCCCATCAGCGACTTCTCCCCGTTGGCGGGCCTGACCAAGCTCAAGCGTTTGCTGCTCTACAAAGTCCGCATCACCGACCTGCGCCCGTTGGCAGACTTGACCAACGTGGAGTTTGTCTCGTTTTGGGAAACTCAAGTGAGCGATCTGCGCCCCTTGGCGAACTGGAAAAAACTCAAATCCATCGAGCTGCGTTTGACAAAAGTGACTGACTACACACTGCTGCATCAACTGCCGCGATTGAAGTTGATCGCCACCAACCGTCGGTTGATCAGTGATGCGCAGTTGGCCGGCCTTCGCAAAGCCCTGCCCAATTGTCGGCTGGAAATCGAGCGCCGCCCAATCGAGCACTGACGGGCGCAGGCGATCCTTGCCAATTCACGATCGCTCGCTTAGTTTTCCCCCATGAAACGTATTTCACTCGTCGCCGGTTTAACCATCATTGGAATTTTTGCCATGGCCCAACCGAAACCGGGAGTTGTGCCCGGTGGTGGAGCCATTCCGGGCGGCATTCCTACTCTGCCGGCACCGGTTGCCCCGAAGGAACTTTCGGCATATCGGCTTGAGTTCAAGGTGGCCGATCAGGTTTTCTTCATCAACTCGATGGGGGGTGATTTCCTAATGAAATTTTCCCATCTCACACCCAAGGGGGATCGGGCCTTTTCGGTTGCGGGCGAGTTTATCCCGGGCACAGGCAAGATGGCGGGCCTCCTGAATTTTGAGGCGACGTTTTCGGAATCCAACAATGACGAAGGCATCGAGGGCGAATACACGTGCAAAGGCAGCTCGCGCATCAAGAACGGGCAAGCCCAGCAACTTGCAACGCTGGGGCACCACGTGCTGTCGCTAACGGTGAAGGAAGCCGAATAACCCTAGCGTCTCTCCAGGACGGTGGATGGGCTGGCATTGCCGGCGCGGTCGAGAGCGGTGAGGGCAATGTGCGTGGGCAGGTCGGGGTTGGCGCCCACCACGCCGGCCAGTTGACTGGCGGGCAACACCTGCGAGTGCCATTGGCCTTTCACGCGAATTTGAAATAGCCATCGTCGAATCGGTTCACCCGGCGCAGCGCGCCAGGTGAGAATGATTCGGCGGCGTGCACCATCCCACTTTGAACCCACCGAGGGTGCTTTGGGTCGCGTTTTGTCCAGCCAAGGCGAGGCCGGGGGCAGGGCGGGTTGGCTGTAGGTGCCGCGCTGAAGTGCTGCTCCCAAATCTCCGTCATTGTCTGCCAGCGCGCTGATGTTCCAATGGATGTTTCCGGTGACGCCCGGGTGACGGCGGGTGAGATTGATCTGCGAAAGAAATTCCTTGGCCTTCCACGTTTTGACTTTGGCGGTGTTGATGCCCGGCCAAAGGTGACGGCGCTTGGGGTTTTGCTCATGCCACCATTGCATCAGCACGGGGTAGGCTTGCTCAGTGTCGGCGATCTGCCAATAGAGTTGCGGTGCGCAGTAATCCATCCAGCCCTCGCGCAGCCACAAGCGCGCATCGGCGTACAACGCGTCATAGGCATCAAGGCCTTTGATTTGCTTGGGATGGCCCGGCCGCCAAATGCCGAATGGGCTGATGCCGAATTTCACCCACGGCTTGATGCGGTGGATTTCTGTGTTTAGGTCGCGAATGAAATTGTTGATTTGGCTTCGGCGCCAGTCGTTTCGCTTGAGGTCGCCTGAATACTTTTTCCAACTGGCGTCATCGGGAAACGGCGTGCGCTTGGAGTCGGGGTACGGATAAAAATAATCGTCCATATGGATGCCATCCACTTCGTAGCGGCGCAGTACATCGAGGATCACGCGGAATGAATGCGCGCGTGCTTGAGGTTCCGCCGGATCCATCCATTGAAATCCATTATAGGCCCTCACGATTTTCGGTTGGGTGCGGCTGATGTGGTTCGTGGCCACTGTGCTCTTTGCGCCTTTGTAGCGCGCGCGGTATGGGTTGAACCACGCGTGGAGTTCCATCCCGCGCGCGTGCGCCTCCCTGATGGCAAATGCCAGCGGATCCCAGGCCGGCCGGGGAGCCTCGCCCATTTTGCCCGTGAGATATTCGGACCACGGCTCCAGCCGCGATTCATAAAGCGCATCGCACGCGGGTCGCACCTGAAAAATCACGCAGTTCAAACGCAACGCTGCCGCACGGCTGATGAGGGTGCGCAGTTCGCGTTGTTGTGCGGAGGTGGTGAGGCCCGGTTGGGAAGGCCAGTCAATGTTGTTGACCGTGGCAATCCATGCGCCGCGAAACTCGCGCAGCAATGGCGCGACTTTCACATTGGCCACGGGGCGATACACGATGTCCGCCGCGGACAACGCCAGTGTGGTGAGCAAAAGAATGCCTCCGGTTCGCAACACGGGAGAACGATACTCAGGGAAGGGACAATTTTCAATGATCAAGCATCATCAGTTACCCGCCACTGAAAATTGATAATTGAAAATTGATCATTTTCCCCGCACTCTCCGCTGCCCTTGGACTGGTGGACGAACAAACAATACTTCTGCTGCGCCGTCACGCTGTACGGCATCGCGATGTTTTATTCCGTTTTCCTTTGGCGCAAGGGCTTCCGGCGCGATGATTGGGTGGTGTACGGCATTCTCGCCACCGGGCTGGTGCTACACACCATCGCGATGGTAAAGCGCGGATTCTCGCTCGATCGTTGCCCGATCAACAACCTCTACGAGGCCACCGCCTTCATTATGTGGACCATCGTGGCGGGCTACCTTGTGGCCGGCTTGTGGCAGCGCTTTCGGTTCGTTGGCGCGTTTGCTTCGCCGTTGTTGTTTGTGCTCGGCGTGTTCGCTCTCTTTCCGGACATGGACCCGCAACTGCCGCCGGGCGAGCATCAATTCTCCGGCGCACTCAGCAGTCTGCACAAGGCCTTGCTGCTGCTGGCCTTTGGTGGGTTCGGCCTCAGCGCGGTGGGCGCGGCGATGTATCTTACGCAGGAACACGATTTGAAACTGCACCGCTTCCGCGCCATCCTCTCCAAGCTGCCGCCATTGCAACGCCTTGAGGCAGCGATGGCAAAACTGCTTTGGGCGTCATTCGCGCTGCTCACGGCCGGGCTCATCACCAGCAGCGCGTATTTGCATCAGGTTAAGCAGATTTGGTTCACGACCGATCCGGAAATGCTCTGGACACTTTGCGTTTGGGTTTTTTATCTCGTGCTACTCATCCTGCAAAAGCGCCACGCGCAGGGCGGCAAGCGCTTTGCGTGGGGCACGCTGGGCAGTTTCCTGTTTGTGATGCTCACCTTTTGGGGCGTGTACCTGTTATCGCCGCTTCACCAAACTCCCGCCCAGTAATGTCCATCGTTTGCCTTGGCCTCAATCATCGCACCGCGCCGGTCACCGTGCGCGAGCAGTTCGCGTTGGCGGAGGCTGAATTGCCTGGCTTGCTCGAGGCGTTGTGTAGTGAAACCACCGCGAAAGAGGCGGTCGTGCTTTCCACGTGCAATCGTGTGGAAATTTATGCGTCCACGGATGAGCCGCCTTCTGCGTTACTCAATGAGATGCGCGCCTTTCTCGTTGGCGAACGCCAGGTGGAAGACAGCGTCTTTTACGAGCACATTGATGGCAACGCCGTGGAGCATCTGTTCAAGGTTGCCAGCGGCTTGGACTCAATGGTGCTGGGCGAAACGGAAATCCTCGGCCAACTTAAGGCGGCTTACCAACTGGCACTCGAAAACAAATCCACCGGCGCGCGCCTAAACAAGTCCTTCCAAAAAGCCTTCAACGCCGCCAAGCAAATCCGCACCGAGACCAACATCCAACGCGGCAGCGTGTCCGTCGCCAACGTGGCAGTGGAATTGGCTGGGAAAATTTTTGGCGAACTCGATGAGCGCACCGTGATGGTCATTGGCGCGGGTGATACCAGCGAGAAAACCGCGCGCGCATTGCTCAGCCGCGGCGCGCAGAGCGTCATTGTCTCCAACCGATCCCCCGAACGCGCCGAGGCATTAGCCGCCGAACTGGGCGGCAAGGCGGTGAGTTTTGAGAACTGGGAAAGCGAATTCGCCGCCATCGATATCATCATCAGCAGCACGAGCGCCCCGCATTTTGTCTTGGATCGCAAAAAACTCGAACCACTCCAAACCGGCCGCCAGCATCGGCCCTTGTTGCTGGTGGATATCGCCGTGCCGCGCGACATTGAGCCGGAAGTGAATTTTTTGGAGGATGTTTATTTGTACAACATCGACGATCTCCAAGCCATCGCCGATGACTACCTTCGATTGCGTGAAGATGAAATTGCCAAGTGCAACGCCATCATCAAGGTCAAGGCCGATGAATTGCTCGAAGCTTTCCAAGTGCTACCGGTGATTTGTCGTCAGAGCCCACCATTTCCCCCTGCCGGCAATACGTCGGCAACACAAAGCTAATGCCCGAAGAACCCATTATCATCGCCACCCGTGGGAGCGCCTTGGCCCTCGCACAGGCCCGTTTGGTTTTTGATCAATGCCGCCTGACCTTCCCTCGTTTGGCATTTGAAATCAAAATCATCAAAACGACCGGCGACAAAAAACAATCCGCCTCACTGGCGCAAGCGGGCAAGTCGTTGCCCAAAGGTCTGTTTACCAAAGAACTTGAGGTGGCACTGGTCAAGCGCAAGGCGGACCTCGCCGTGCACAGCCTCAAGGATTTGCCCACAGAATTGCCGAGCGGCCTCATCCTCGGCGCGGTTGGCAAACGCGAGGACGTGCGGGACGTCTTGATTTATAAAACCGATGCGGGTTTCGATGGCCCCATTCCGCAATTGGGCGAAGGTGCAGTGGTGGCCACGAGCAGTCCGCGGCGACAGGCGCAGTTGCTGGCTGCGCGGCCCGATTTGCAGATGCAGGAAATCCGCGGCAACCTTCCGACGCGTTTGGAAAAACTTTCCGAGACTGACGCAATGTCCGGAACCGTCCTTGCTGCGGCGGGCCTGAATCGTTTGAGTTTTTCCATCGCCGCCGATGGCCGTCTTGAGGGCGACGCCGTGCCCGATGGCATTCGGGCCGTGCCGATTGATGCTGCTTTGATGCTTCCATGCGTGGGGCAGGGTGCAATCGGAATCGAAATTCGTGCGGATGACGGGCGCATCGAGAAAATCTGTGAGCGGCTCAATCACTTTAACACCCACGCGGCAGTGGCCGCCGAGCGCGCTTTTCTCAGTGCAATGGGTGGCGGTTGCAGCTCGCCCGTGGGCGCGCACGCCACTGTGGATGATGACAAACTTCGATTGCGCGCGGTTTCATTTTTGAAAAACACCGTACAACGAACTGAGCAATCCGGTGACGTGCGCGAGCCGGAAGCCTTGGGCGCGGCGGTGGCGGCCGAACTGTGTGATGAGTGAGCTGGGCAAATGGATCGAAATTCCGTGGCTGCCCATCGGCACATTTTTTAATGTCCTCTGCATCCTCATTGGCGGCGTGGTTGGGCTGCGCTTGAGCCGGCAGTTGCCCGACGAAACTCAGCGGCGCATTCGAAAATACCTCGCGGGCCTCACTGTGCTGGCGGGCGGATACATGATCGCCAGCGGTCTTTACGGTGGTTGGCAGGCAGTCGATGGCATTTGGCAATTTCTGTTGCTGGGGCTCATCACGCTGTTGGCGATTTCCTTTGGGAATCTTTTTGGCACTTGGCTGAAGTTGCAGGAGCGAATGGATAAAATCGGCCAAGCGGCCAAGGATCGGTTTGCCAAGATGGGTAACGAGCAATCGGCCAGCTTCAGCGATGGCTTTGTGACGTGCACCATCCTCTTCACCGTAGGTCCAATGTCCTTGCTTGGCGCGGTGGAGGATGGCTTGGGCAAAGTGCCGACCATTCTCATCGTGAAATCCTTGATGGACGGCATCGCCACGCTGTGTTTCGCACCGCGCTTTGGCGCAGGCGTGCTGCTCTCCATCGTTCCGCTCTTGGCTTATCAAGGCGCGGTCACGCTACTGGCGTCCAACCTGCTTTTCATCCGGGAGGAAGCGGCATTGCTGGCCAGCTTCAATTTAGTGGGTGGCCTGCTAGTGCTCACGATTATGCTGGTGATTCTTGAAGTGGAAAAAGTGCCGCTGGCAAATTACCTGCCCGCGCTCGTCATCGCGCCGGCGCTAACTTGGTGGTGGGTAATCGGTTAACGACTCCCGCAGAAAAGTTTAGAAAATGCCACTCATAAAGGCATCAATGGCTTGCCCGATCCATTCGAGAATTATTTCGATAAATATAATTATGATGTAAGCGGATAGAGCAAGAATTCCGATTCCTGCCAGCATTCCAAACAAGCCGCCGGATCTGGGTGGTTCTGAATCGGTTGGTTTGGATCGGATTCTGTCAATGATGGTTCTGACCGTGTGTGCGATATCGCGGACGGTGTCCACAAAACCGATGATGACTCCAGTGGCGATCAACGCTAAGCCGAAATAGAACAGGGGCGTCCACGGCCACCACATAACTCCCAAAACCCACACCAAAACTCCACTCAGAACAACCAAACAGGAGCGT
The DNA here is from genome assembly GCA_964548235.1 of uncultured Verrucomicrobiota bacterium. GTDB lineage: Bacteria > Verrucomicrobiota > Verrucomicrobiia > Limisphaerales > UBA1100 > JACNJL01. The sequence continues at coordinate 2,765 of CAZJRV010000075.1, read as the reverse complement.
GAGCGTTTGATCGGCTTGTCCGTTTGGTTCGAGGCTGCGGTTTTGTTTTCATCCTGATCCGGCGTGGGGTCAGGTTGTTGTGAGTCATCACTCATTTATATAAAATAGTCTATCGTGTGAAGTTGCCTGAGAAATAAATTTTGAATCAGTTTAAATCAACATCGCACCGCCGGACCAGTTGTCGAGAATCCACATGAGAATCCAGAATGCCACATACAGGAGCCCAACCGCCACGCCCACAATGACGACCAAAGTGGTGACGATGGCCGCGATGGAGCCGCCGCCCAAGAGCAAGGCTAACATTCCGCCGCTTCTGCGTGGGCTGACCTCAGGTGCTTGTGTGGGCGCAGGCACTTGAGTGGCCGCAGGGGTAAGCGTGGGAGGCAGTCCGTCATAACCGGTGCTTGGAAGGCCCGGCGCGGCTGCAGGCGGTGGGGCAGTCGCTGTCGGTGTTTTGACCATTCCGATGATGCAATCGATGATTCCCCACACACCGGCGATGATGCCCAGCGTGATGCCGGCCAACACGCCCGCAACAAACGTGGGCCCGTGCCAAGCCAAAATGCCGATCGCCATGCCGCACCCCCCCATCACCAGCGAGGCGATGCCGATGTAAACGGAAATGCTCAGGCGTTTGCGCGCCACCGGCACGGGCTGCATCAGGACTGGCGGTTTGTTTTCCATAGCCAAATGCTACCAAGGATCAGCCGATTTTCATAATCGATAAAGAATGGGACATCATCGATTTTGTCAATGGCTATTGAGTCTTGAAAAATCCGCATTCCTCCGGTCATAGTCGCCGCACCGGATTTTTACAAAATGGAAAACGTACGCATTGGCATTATTGGTTTAGGCAACATTGGGCAAATTCACGTCAACAATCTGCTGGAGGGCAAGGTGCCACGCGGGGTGTTGACGGCGGTGGGCGATGCGTTTCCGGATAAACTGCCGGAGTTTGCCGCGAAAGGGCTGAAGACGTTTGACAGCGGCGAGGCATTGATTGCCTCAGGAGAGATCGACGCGCTGATGATCGCCACGCCGCATTTCCAGCATACCACCCTCGGCATCGCCGCGCTGGAGGCGGGCCTGCACGTGATGGTGGAGAAACCCATCTCCGCCCACAAAGCGGATGCCGAACGGCTGATTGCTGCGGCGGCGAAACGGCCGGAATTGAAATTTTCAGGGATGTTTCAAATGCGCGTGGAGCCGCGTTACCAGAAAATCCGCGAACTGGTGCAGAGCGGTGAACTGGGCGACTTGATACGCGTGATTTGGATTATGACCGATTGGTTCCGCGCCGAGGCCTATTACCAAAGCAGCGATTGGCGCGCCACGTGGAAGGGCGAGGGCGGCGGCGTGTTGCTCAACCAATGCCTCCACCAACTCGACGCATTGCAATGGATCACCGGCATGCCCTCGAAGGTGCGCAGCCACGTAGGCATCGGCCGCCATCACGACATTGAGGTGGAAGACGATGTGACGTGTTACATGGAATACGCCAATGGCGCGAGCGGCGCGTTCATCACTTCCACCGGCGAAACGCCCGGCAGCAACCGGTTTGAAGTTGCCGGCACGAAAGGGCGCGTGTTGCTGGAAAATGACAAGCTGGTGCTCACCCGCAACGCCGTGCCGTCGGATGAATGGAGCAAAACTTCAAAGATCGGCTTTCAGCAGCCTGAGTCGACCGTGGAAGAAATCCCCATCCCGCCCGCCGAGGAACCGCACGCAATGCTCATCACCAATCTCGTCAACGCCATTCTCGACGACGAGGAACTCATCGCGCCGGGCTCCAGCGGCATCGGCTCGGTGGAACTGGCCAACGTGATGGTTTACTCCGGCCTCATCAACGAGACCATTGACCTGCCAATGGACGGCGCCGCATGGGAAACCAAACTCAACGAACTCATCGCAAACTCCACACACGAAAAGAAAACGATTGAAGTGAGCAAAGAAGATTTCACAGCGTCGTTCCGGCGGTAAAATAGAAAGGGATTTTTTATGGAATTAATGGGCATAGCCGACGAGGGCGCGGTCAGTATTGATGGTCAAATCGAGGTGACCAAGGCGCTGGGTTGGAAGTGGATTGAATCGCGTTTTGTGGAGGTGGAAGGGTTTGAGAAAGGCTCGATCCACGAAATTCCGGATGCGGCGTTTGATGTGGTCGTGCAAAAGCTCGAGGAATCGGGCGTGGGCATTTACGCGTTTGGATCCACTATCTGTAACTGGCAAAAGACGGTGGAGACGCCGTTCGACGTGACGTTGGCTGAGGTGAGCCGCGCCATTCCGCGCATGAAACGGCTGGGGACGAAATTCGTGCGCATCATGTCCTTCAAACCCGACGACGACTGCGCGGTAACGCCGCCGGAAGTGTTCGAACGCGTGGGCGAAGTGACGAAACGTTTCCTTGATGAAGGCCTACAGCCGGTCCACGAAAATTGCATGAACCACGGCGGCATGAGCTGGCAGCATGCCGAGGAATTGCTCGAGAAAGTGCCCGGCCTTAAGTGGGTGTTCGACACCGCCAACCCGATTTTCAATGCCGACCGCCGCGGTGAACAGCCGTGGGGTATGCAGTGCCCGTGGGAGTTTTGGGAGCACATGCGCGATCACACTGCGCACATTCACATCAAGGACGCGGTGAAGACTGAGGACGGTGAAGATTATTTTTTCCCCGGCGAGGGCGATGGCCGCGTGCGCGATATTTTGAAAGACGCGTTTGTCCATGGCTACGACGCCGGCATCTCCATCGAGCCGCACATGACGGT